>DAIEMM010000138.1 GCA_027349605.1 Anaeromyxobacteraceae bacterium | reverse complement strand
CGCCGCATCAGCATCGACGTCGAGCAGTACGCCATCCTCTCCACCGAGATGGCCGAGCGCCCGCCGGGAACGTCCGTCGGGCCGCTTCCCCTCGCCCAGGCCTGACGGGCATGGCCACGTCCTGCCACGGCTGCGGGGCGGTTCTCGACCTCGACGGCCCCATCGGCCGCCGCAGCGTCTGCCCCCGGTGCGACGCAGACCTGCACGCCTGCATCAACTGCCGCTTCTACGAGGAGTCGGCGCCCCACGAGTGCCGCGAGCCGCACGCCGACCACCACGTGGACAAGATCGCCTCCAACGCCTGCGACCTCTTCCGGCTGGGCGACGGCGCCTCGCGCCGGCGCGGGTCGTCGCAGGCGGCGCGCGACCGGCTGGGGGCGCTCTTCGGGGAGGCCCCCAGGCCGCTGGAGAATCCGCGCGACGCGCTCGAGGCGCTGTTCAGGAAGAAGTAGCGCTCACCCCGTTCGCACGCTCGCCGCGACCCACGCGAGGTAGGGGTCGAGCCCGTCCTCCACGGAGAGCACGAGGAGCTCGGGCACCTGGTAGGGGTGGAGCTGGGGCAGGCGCTCCTTCAGGGCCGGAACGAGGCGCCGTTCGGCCTTCAGCACCAGGAGCGCCTCCGGCTCGTCGTGGATCTCGCCCTCCCAGCGGTAGATGGAGCGGATCCCCGGGACCACGTTGCCGCAGGCGCAGAGCCCTTCGCCCACCAGCGCGCGGGCGATCCCGGCGGCGGAGTCGGCTGAGGGGGTGGTGACGAGGACGACGACGGCGGTGGGGTGGGCGTCGGGGGGCATGGTGGGCTCGTTCCTCGTGCCGGTTCCTCGGTCCCGTTCCTGGCGGCGCTGAAGCGCCGCCCGTCACATCCCCGCGCTGCGGGAGACGATCTCCTTCATGATCTCGGAGGTCCCGCCGGCGATGGGAAGCAGGCGCAGGTCGCGCCAGGCGCGAGCCACGTCGCTCTCCATCACGTATCCCATGCCCCCGTGGAACTGCATGACGTCGTAGGCGATCTCCTGGGCCAGGTCGCAGGCCACCAGCTTCGCCATGGAGATCTCGCGCAGCGCCACCTGGTCCCGCGCGAAGAGGTCGCAGGCGCGGTAGGTCAGCCAGCGGGCCGCCTCGAGGCGGGACATGTGCTCGGCGAAGCGGTGGCGCCAGGCCTGGAAGGTGCCGATGGGGCGGCCGAAGGCCTTGCGCTCCTGCCCGTACCGGAGGGCCTCGTCGATGAGGAGCTGCGCCCCGGCCACCGCGGTGACCGCGGCGACGAGCCGCTCCCCCTGGAAGCCGGTCATGATGTAGCCGAAGCCCTGGTTCTCCTCCCCGAGCAGGTAGCGGGCCGGGATCCGGCAGTCGTCGAAGTAGAGGACCGCGGTGTCGGAGGAGAGGTTGCCCACCTTCTCGAGCTTGCGGGAGACCTGGAAGCCGGGGACGTCGGTGGGAAAGGTCACGAGCGAGATGCCGCCGTAGCCGTCCTCCCCGGTGCGGACCGCCATGGTGAGGAAGTCGGCGCGCGATCCGTTCGAGATCCAGGTCTTCGAGCCGCTGATCACGAGGTCGTCGCCGTCCCGCCGGGAGCGGGTGCGGATGGCCGCGACGTCGCTCCCGGCGTCGGCCTCGGAGATGGCGAGCGCCGCGATCTTCTCGCCGCGCAGCGCCGGGGCCAGGAACTCGCGCTTCTGCTCGTCGGTCCCGAGGTCGCCGAGGATGGGCGTGGCCATCTCGCCCTGGACCAGCATGCCGGTGCCCGGGCCCCCGTTGCGGGAGCGGACCAGCTCCTCGGCGTAGGCCACCACGTACCAGTAGTCGAGGCCGGAGCCGCCCCAGGCCGTGTCGTGGCGGATGCCCAGGAAGCCCATCTCGCCGAAGCGCCGGAAGAGCTCGCGGGGGAACTCCCCCTTCTCGTCCCATTCGCGCGCGTGGGGCGCGAGCTCCTTCTCCGCGAAGTCGCGGACCACGCGGCGGAAGGCCTGGTGCTCGTCGGTGAAGGGCTCGAAGGCGATGGCGGGCGGGTTCATCGCGCCGAGTGTAGCTCAAGGAGGCGGCACCGCGACCGCCCGCTGCCCCAGCCGGGTGGCCCAGGCCACCCCCGCCACCGAGACGGCGATCCCGAGGAGGCCCACCGCCGTGATCGACTCGCCGAGCAGGAGCGCGGCCAGCAGGACCTGGGCGATGGGCGTGAGCTGCAGCCAGGAGGCCGCCTCGCCCACCGAGAGCGCGCCGTAGGCCTCGGTCATGAGCACCTGGGCCGCGAAGGCCGAGAGGGCCATGACCACCGCGAGGGTCCAGGGCAGGAGCCCGCCCGGCCAGGGGTCGAGCGCGAAGGGCACCACCACCGGCAGCCCGGCCAGGCAGAAGAAGAAGAAGATGGTGGGCGCGTTGTCGGTCCCGCGCATGGCCCGGATCACGTTGGCGCTCACCGCGGCGAACACCGCCGCCGCCAGCGCCGCCCCCTCGCCCCAGCCCACGCCCAGGTGGAGGGAGCCGTTTCCCAGCACCAGCCCGACGCCCAGGGTGGCGATCCCGATGGCGAGCCACAGCTGGAGGCGGGGGCGCTCCCCGAGCAGGCCCAGGGCGAGGACGGTCGCGATGGCCGGGAAGAGGTTGTAGATCATCCCCGCCTCCCCGGCCGGGATGCGGGCCAGCGCGGCGAAGTAGAGCACCACCACCAGGCCGCCCGAGATGCCCCGGGTCACCAGCAGCCGGACGTTGTGCGGCCGGTAGAGGGACGGCCGCACCGCGAAGACCGCCAGGCTGGCCGCCGCGCCGACCCCGAAGCGCACCACCGACAGCTGACCGGGGGTGAATCGGATCGGGCCGGTGGAGAGCAGCCTGCCCAGCACGGCCATGAGCCCGAAGAAGAGGCCGCAGCCCACCAGCTGCAGGCGGGCCAGGGCGCGCCGCCGGGCCGTCATGCCTCCTCCGGCTCGGGCGGCCTCCGGCCGAGCACGGAGCCGTAGACCACCCCGGCGAGGCCCAGCGCCACCCCGGCGATCCCGACCGCCGACAGGGTCTCGCCCAGCACCGCCCCGGCCCACAGGTAGCTCGCCACCTGGGTGAGCTGCTGCCAGACCGCCGCCTCGGCCACGGTGAGCGCGCCGTAGGCCTCGGTCATGGAGATCTGCGCGGCGAAGGAGACCACCCCGGCCGCCATGGCGAACATCCAGGCGTGGGGGTGGAAGCTCCAGGTCCCGAGGGAGAGGGGCGCCGAGACCACCAGTCCCCCCAGCGTGAAGGCGAAGAAGATGGTGGCGGCGTTGTCGGTGGCCCGCAGCGCCCGGATCGACGTGACCGCACCCGCTCCCAGGACCGCCGAGGCGATGCCGACCCACTGGCCCCACCCCATGGCGAAGTGGACCCGGCCGCCCCCGATGACGAGGAACACCCCCAGGCTCGTCACCCCGAGCGCCAGCATGAGGTGCCAGGTGGGGCGCTCGCCCAGCGTGAAGTAGGAGATGGCCACGGCGATGACCGGGAAGGTGTTGTTGAGGAGCGTCGCCTGCCCGGCCGGGATCAGCGAGAGCGCGTAGAAGTACAGGAGCGCGGCCAGGCCGCCGATGATGCCGCTGGTGACGAGCAGCCCGCGACGGACCGGGCGGAACGTGCCGGGCCGCATCCGGAAGATGGCCAGCGCCACCGCGGTGCCCACCGCGAAGCGCACGGTGGCCACCTGGGGCGCCGTGAGACCCTCCAGCGACGCGAACCGGGCCAGAACCGCGAGCAGGCCGAAGAGCGCCGCCGCGAAGAACAGGAGGAGACGGGCCCGGGCAGCAGGGGTGATCCGGCGCCACTGGCCCGCCGGGCCGGAGCCGGGGTTACCAATCGCGTCCCAGGACTTCGGACTCGCGCCGCAACCAGTCGGCGAACGCAACGGCGGCGGCCCGGG
>DAIEMM010000133.1 GCA_027349605.1 Anaeromyxobacteraceae bacterium | reverse complement strand
GGGAAGGCCTTCGAGGCCCCTCCGCTGCCGAACATCGTGCTCGGCGAGGCGGGCGCCGCCGACCTGCTCGATGTCGGAGCGGGAGACGCGGCGCTCGCACTCGTCCTCTGGCGGGTTCTCTCCGACCGGAGCGCGGAAGTCCGCCGCACGGCGCATCCGCTCCTCGACGAGCTCGCCGCCCATTACTTCGGTCCCGGCGAGGGCGCAGCCGCACCCGGCAGGGGAGACGCCCCGGTGGAAGATCCTGCCGCCCAGGTCGAGGCACTCGTCGCGGAGCTGGCCAGGGCCGAGACGCGGCTCCGGGAGGCCGAGCTGGCCGCACAGGCGCGCGCCGAGGAGGCCCGTCTCAGGAGCGAGGAGCAGCGGGAGAAGATCCAGGTCGCCCTGCGCGAGGCACGGGCCCGGGAGTCCCGGGCCGTCGAGGAGTCGGCGCGGGCCCGGGATGCCGAGGCGGATGCCCTTCGGGAGCTCGCCCGCGCGCGTGCGGAGGCGGACGCCCTGCGCGCCTCCGATGCCGCGGTCGAGGCCCACCGCGCCCGCGCCGAGGTTCGCGAACTGGCGGGGAAGGTCTTCGCGCTGGAGGCGCGGCTCGAGAGAGCCCGGGAACGGGAGCAGGAGCTCGCGGCGGATCTGGAGCGGTCGCGGAGCGAGCGGGCGTCCCCCGCGCCAGCGTCCGGGCCCGCCGCCCCCGAGGAGCCGGAGGCGGGGGATGCCGAGACCTGGCTCTTCCCGGTCTACACGAGGGAGTTCTACGACTCGCTCGAGGGGTGGGACCGACGGATCCTGCGCGCCGCGTTCAAGCAGGCGCACCTCCTCGCACAGGACCACCGTCACCCGAGCCTGCGGGCCATCCCGCTGGAGGGGCTCCCGGGCTACTACCGCGTGCGGGTGGCCACCGACGTCCGGCTCATCTACCGGCGTCCGGAGCGGCAGAACACGGTGGAGCTCCTGTCGCTCATCGACCGGGAGGACCTCGACCGGTACATCCGGCAGGCGAAGACGCGAGGGTAGGGCGCTCGCCGCCCTCCGCCCTCACTGCAGCCGGCGGTAGATACCGACGACGACGCCGAGGATCATGGTGCTGCGGAAGTCGCTCTCCCGCACGTAGATGGGGGCCATGCGGGGGTTGGAAGGCTGGAAGCGGACCCGGTCGCCCTCGAAGTAGACCCGCTTCACGGTGGCCTCGTCGTCGATCATGGCCACCACGATGTCTCCGTCGTCGGCGTTCAGCTGCTTGCGGACGAAGATGTAGTCGCCCGGCAGGATGCCGTCGCCGATCATGGAATCGCCCTGGACGCGAAGGCCGTAGACCTTCCGGCCAGCTCCCAGGAAGAACGAGTCGACCTGGACGGTGTCCTCGATGCGCTCCTCGGCCAGGATGGGCTGGCCGGCTGCGACCCGCCCGACGATGGGGACGTCGACCAGGCGGGATGCGCTCCGGGATGCCGCCCGTGAGGCCAGGGAGATGACCTGCGCACCCGAAGCGCGCCCGGCCAGCGCCTCCCGGGCCCGGGGCGTGGGGATGAGGGCTCGGGACTTCACCGGGTCACGGGTGAGGTAACCCTTGCGCTCGAGCGCCTTCAGGTGGTCGTTCACGCCGTTGGTGGACCGGATTTCGAGGGCCTCGCCGATCTCGCGGATCGTGGGGGGGTATCCCTGCTCCTCGATCTGGCGGGCGATGAAGCGAAGCACCTCGAGCTGTCTGTCGGTCAGGGCTTCCATGGGTCGGCGCCTCCTGAACGCAAGTATACCCTCCGGACGTTCAGACGCAACTTCCGTTCGGGCTTCGCCTTGCCGGGGCGGGGGCGGCGGCGTACGGTCCCCGGATGGAGGAACCGACCGTCGGCCGGGCGCTTGGCTCCGGGTTCCGAGCCGTGGCCAGCACGCCCTGGGTGGCGGTGCTGGGCATGGGCGTGACCCTTTTCCGGGGCGCACTGGCGCTTCCCGGGACGGCTTTCGTCCTGTCCGTGTCCTGGCTGGCCGCCCAGGAGAGCCTCCAGCGGGGCGGAGGGCCACAGGGGGCGCTCGGCGCCGTCCTCGGGGTCTGGGAGTCCCCACGGTTCCGTTCCATCGCCATCGGGCTCTGGCTGGCCGGCGTGCTCCTCTGGGGCGCCCTCCGGGTGGCCTGGGTGGCGGGAGCCGTGCCCGTCGTCGCCTGGCGCCTGGCCGGTTCTCGCGGCGAGGAACCCGTCTTCGCAGAGGGCGCGGCCTGGCGGTTCCACCGGGTCCTGCCGGCCGCGGTGCTCGCGCTCCTCCTCGACCTCCTGGGAAAGGCCATGCTCCTCGGAGCGGCGCTCGGCGTGCTGGCCGTCGGTGCGCGCGTGCAGGGGAGCGCCTCCCCCGGAGCGCCCGCCTTCGTCGCCGCCCTCGCACTCGCCGCGGCCGCCTTCCTGGCCGCCTCCCTCTCCGCCACCGGCGACGTCGCGGTGGCGCGGGCCGCCATCGCCGGGGAAGCACCCGCCCGGGCCATCGGGGCGGGGGCGCGGGCGTTCCTCGCGCGGCCAGCCGCCTTCCTGGTGGCGGTGCTCGCCGTCTGGGTGGCTGCCGGGCTCGCGACCGGATCCGCCCAGGGCGCGCTGACCGCGCTCGGGAGCGTCGCCCGGAGCGGGCCGCCCGCCCTCCAGGCCTTCCCGCAGGTGCTGCTGGCGGTCCTGGCGGCCCTGCTGGCCGCCGGCGCGGAACTCTGGCGCCTCTCCGCCGTGGGCGTCCTCGCGCTGTCGCCCTCCGGCGACCGGCGCCTCACGGCGCCGCCCGCCTTCAGTCCGGCCGCGAGACGCGGTGGATGAGCTTGCGCAGCGAGAGCTTGGGGATGCGGCCCCCCAGCCAGTAGACCGTCAGCGACGCGCCGAAGAGGAACCCCGCGAGGAGCAGCGCGGAGAACCCGAGCAGCAGCACGGCCTGGGACCCGGCCATCTGGCGGGCCACCACGAAGAGGCCGCCGAGCGCGAGCGCGCTGGCGAGCAGGCCGAGAAACACCGTGAGCCCGAGCGACCGCACGTTGTCGGCGATGCGGTCGATCGACTCGGACCGGACGTGGACCCGGAACTTGCCGCCCTCGAGGTCGGCCAGGATCTGCGAGAGCTGGGTGGGGACGTCCTCGGCGAGCCCCTGCAGCTTCAGCATGGACTTCATGAGCGCGCCGGAGGCGTCGCCGGGCTGGAACCGCGAGAAGAGCATCTCCTTCGCGTAGGGGAGGCCGACCTCCATGATGTCGAGCTCCGGGTAGAGCCCGCGGATGAGCCCCTCGGTGGTCACCGACGCCTTGCAGAGGATGGCGTACTCCCGGGGCACCCGGATCTTGTGGCGCACCGCCAGGTCGAGCATGTCGGTGAGCAGCGTGGAGGACCGGATCTGGTCGAGCTTCAGCCCCAGGTAGCGGTCGAGGATGCCGGAGATGTCGTCGCGCAGCGTGGTGATGGGGGTGTGGGCCTCCGGGACCCCGATGCGGTAGAGGACCCGGGCCACGGTCTCCGGGTCCCGCAGCGCCACCGCCACGAGCAGGGTGATGAGCGCCTCCTGCATGGGCCGGCCGATGCGACCCACCAGGCCGAAGTCGAGGAAGGCGATCCGGTTTCCCGGCAGGACCAGGATGTTCCCCGGGTGCGGGTCGCCGTGGAAGATCCCGCCCCCGAAGAGCTGGCGGAAGGCCGCCTCGATGAGGTTCCGCGCCACCCGCTGCGGGTCGTAGCCCTCCCGCCCGGCCAGGTCGGTCACCTTGAAACCGTCGACGAAGTCGAGGGTGAGCACGGTCGCGGAGGAGAGCGCCGCGTGCACTCCCGGGATGACGACGAAGGGGAGGTCCCGGGAAGCGGCGGCCATGTCCCGGGCGTTGCGCGCCTCGTTGGCGAAGTCGAGCTCCTCGTGGATGGCCCGGTCGAACTCCTCGACGATGTCGGACGGGGTGTAGACGCCGGTCTCCTCCACCAGGGCCTCGAGCAGCCGCGCCACGTACTGCAGGAGTCCCAGGTCGGACTCGAACTGCTCGCGGACGCCGGGACGCTGCACCTTGACGGCGACGTCGGCTCCGCCGTGGGTGCGCGCCCGGTGCACCTGTGCGATGGAGGCGCTTGCGGTGGGCACCGGGTCGAGCCAGGCGAACGCCTGCTCGACGGGGCGGCCCAGCCCGAGCTCGATCTGGCGGCGGATCGCGTCGACGGGCACCGGCTCGCAGGCGTCCTGGAGCAGGGACAGCTCGGTGATCCAGGCCGGCGGAAGGATGTCCGGGCGGCTGGAGAGCAGCTGCCCCAGCTTGACGTAGGTGGGGCCGAGGTCCACGAGCATCTGGCGGAACCGGGCCGCGTTTCGCCCGTCGGAGGGGGTCGCCGCCGGCTCCCCCGCGACGCCGGCCGGCCGGGGCGCCGCCGCGCCGAGCCGGACGCGCTCCAGGTAGGCGCCGAAGCCGTGCCGGGCGATGACAGCGGAGACCTCGCGGAGCCGGTTCAGGTCGTGGATGGCCTCGCGGAGCACGGATCGATGCTAGAGCGCATCCCGCAACCCCGCAACC
>DAIEMM010000080.1 GCA_027349605.1 Anaeromyxobacteraceae bacterium | reverse complement strand
GCGGACTTCTGCGGCCGGGAACGCGGACCTCGATGGTGAGGGTGCCGGGCTCGAGCTCGACGGGGAGGGCGGCGATGGCCTGGGCGCCGGTGGGGGTGGGGAAGAAGCGGAGGCGGCGCGGGGAGGCAGCGAGCACCACGGTGCCCACCACGGTGCCGGACGTGGAGGTGACGGCAGAATTCGGGACACCCTCGACCGTCACGAGGAGCGCATCGCCCGGGCGGGCGCGGGGGGGCGAGACGCGGACCGATGGTGCCGTGGACGGACCTGGGTCGGCGGGAAAGGCCGGACGTCCCAGCACCGCGACGGCGGCGACCACGAGGAATCTGAAGTAATGTCGCGCCATGGACGCCTTCAAGCCGCACCTTTCCGGACTGGGTGCCTACCCCTACAGGAAGGTCGACGCGGCGATCAAGCTCGACCAGAACGAAAGCCCCTGGGACCTCCCGGAAGATCTCAAGAATCGTGCGCTGGAGCGGATGCGCCTCGCACCCTGGAACCGATACCCGGACATGCACGCGGAGGGGGTTCGGGCGCTCCTCTCGCGCTTCCTGGAGTGGCCGGCGGAAGGGATCGTCGTCGCGCCCGGTTCGAACTTCCTCCTGCTGGCGCTGGCCCAGGCCGCGAAGCGGGTGCTCGACACGTCACCCTCGTTCGCGTTCTACGAGGGTGCCGCACGGGTCACCGCAACTCCCTATCGATCGGTTCCGCTCGGGCCCGACTTCGCCCTGCCCGTGGACGGTCTGGTTCGCGAGATGGACGAGGGGGAGGCGGGAGTCGTGTTCGTGGCGACCCCGCACGCGCCGACCGGCGCGGCCTTCCCGGTGCCGGACGTGGCGCGCGTGGCGGCAAGGGCGAGAGAGCGCGGGTGGATCCTCGCCATCGACGAGGCCTACTGCCAGTTCTCCGGCACCGACTTCCGGCCGCTCGCTCGAGAGAACCCGAACGTCGTCATCCTGCGGACGTTCTCGAAGGCGTTCGGGCTCGGAGGGGTTCGGGCGGGATTCCTCCTCGCGGTGCCGGACGTGGCGGGGAAGCTCCAGGCGATGCTCCCTCCCTTCGACGTCCCCGTGCACACCGCCGCCATCATCGAGACCGTCCTGGAGTTCCCGGCCCGGGCAGCCGAGGTCGGTGCCCGCCTCGCTGCGGAGCGAGATCGGGTGATCGCCGCACTCGGCGGCCACCCGACCTGGCGCCCTTGCCCGAGCCGGGCGAACTTCTTCCTGGTTCGAACCCCGGACGCCGAGGCCGCCTGGCGGTCGCTGCTCGCGCGCGGAATCCTCGTCCGCCGGCAGGATCACCTGCCGGGGCTGGCCGGCTGTCTCCGCGTCTCGGTCGGGACGCCGGAGGAGAACGACGCGTTCTTGAGGGCGGCCTTCGAGGCGACGACCGATTAGCGCGGCACCACCGGCACGGCCCGAATCAGGCCTGCGCAGGGCGTTCGCCCTCGCTAGAGCCCTGAGGTCAGGCACCGACCGGCGAGAACCGCCGACGCCTGGCGCTGACGACCCTGGAGGGGGCAAGCCCTATGGCCATTCCGTGGACCCCGGCACTCGCGATCGGCGTCCCCGAGATCGACCACCAGCACCAGGAGCTATTCCTTCGGATCGAACGGCTCGTCCAGGGCGTCTCGCGTGGGAACGCGGCCGACATCGAGAGACTCCTCGAGTTCCTGAGCCAGTACGTCGTGAAGCATTTCGGGGCCGAGGAGCGCTGGATGCTCCGGAGCGCCTACCCTGACTACACCCGGCACAAGGCGGAGCACGAGCGATTCATTCGTGACTACGAGCACATGACTCGCGAATTCCGGGAAAAGGGCCCGAACGTGCTCGCTGGCATCCGCATCAACAACTGGATCGCCGAGTGGCTCAGGCAGCACATCAGCCGATCCGACATGGAACTGGGACGATTTCTCGCCACGAAGGTGGCGAGCGGCGACCTCGACGGTCCATGACGCGTCGGGTCGCCGCGCGGCCTGCTCTTCGGTCAGCTCTCGACCTTGAACCCAAGCCGGACGGTCACCTGGAACTCGGAGACCTCGCCGCCCTTCACCGCGCCACGGATCTCCGCGACCTCGAACCAACTCACGTTCCTCACGGACTTGCTGGCGCTGGCGACGGCGGACTTGATGGCGTCTGCGACGCTCTTCGACGACGTTCCGACGACCTCGATCTTCTTGAAGGTGGCCAAGGCTCGCTTCCTTTCGTTCTGCCCCTAGGGTGGAAGGATGATTCGAACCCAGGGGTTGTAACGCCCCTGTCCACGTCCGGCACCACCTGCATGGGAGGGTCCGCCGGCTAGACGCAGCGCGCCACTTGACTCGCCGCGCCTGCGGCCGGTAGGTAAGCGCGGGGGGACCCGGTATTTCCCGAGGGACCACGAGGGCAAATGGCTGATCTCTTTGACAAGTGTGCCGCCTGGAAGGACGCGCAGGTCCTCAAGCTCGCTGGTCACTACCCGTATTACCGGGTCATCCAGGAGACGGACGGCACCGAGGTGGTGGTCGACGGCAAGCGCCTCATCATGGCTTGCTCGAACAACTACCTGGGCCTCGCCAACGACCCGCGTGTGATGGAGGCTGCCGCCGAGGCGGCGCGCCGCTGGGGTGCCTCGACCTGCGGTTCCCGCGTCCTGAACGGCACGCTCACCCTCCACGACGAACTCGACCATCGGCTCGCGGAATTCCTCGGGAAGGAAGCGGCTGTCGTCTTCTCCACGGGCTTCGGGACCAACCTGGGGACCATCTCGTCGCTCGTCCTCCGGCACGACATGATCTTCGCCGACCGCATGGTCCACGCTTCCCTGGTCGAGGGGATGCAGGCGGCCTATGGCGAGACGAAGCGCTTCCGGCACAACAACATGGAGGATCTGGAGCGACTCCTCGCCAATGCCAACCCGGAGGCCGGCAAGCTCATCGTGGTCGACGGCGTCTACTCGATGGAAGGTGACCTTGCGAACCTCCCGGCCATCGCCGAGCTGAAGCGGAAGTACGGGGCCCGGCTCATGGTCGACGAGGCCCACGGGTTCGGCGTCATGGGGCCCGGCGGGAAGGGTACCGGCGAGCATTTCGGGGTCCACGACGACGTGGATCTCATCATGACGACGTTCTCCAAGTCCCTTGCCTCGATCGGCGGCGTGATCGCCGGACCGGCCGACGTCATCAACTGGATCAAGCACAAGGCCCGGGCACTGGTATTCAGCGCCTCGATGACCCCTCCCGCGGCGGCGGCAGCCCTCAAGGCGCTGGAAATCATCGAGCAGGAACCGGAGCGGCGCGAGCGGCTCTGGGACATCTC
>DAIEMM010000122.1 GCA_027349605.1 Anaeromyxobacteraceae bacterium | reverse complement strand
AGCCCAGCGCCTCCTGGACCACCGCGCTGCCGCGTGCGAAGAACTCGGCGAGACCGGGGGCGGTGGCCGAGACCTCCACCAGCTGGTTGCGGGCCCAGTCCGCCGCCAGGGCCTCGGCCGACGTGAGGGCCGCCGTGACCTGGGCGCCGAAGAGCCGGAACGCAGGGACGTCGGCCGGAGTGAACCAGTTGCCCACCGCGGCGATGACCCCGTCCGGCGGCTCGCCCAGCCGGAGCGCGATGGCCCGCTCCAGGCCGGCCTCGCGGACCGCCGCGCCGATCCCGGGCGGGACCCCCACGATGCGCTCGGAGGCGGCCGGGGCGTCCTCGATGAACATCGCCCCCTCGCGCCAGCCCCAGGGGAGGGGAAGGACCTTCCTGCCCGCCGGCTCGCCCTCGTATCCGGCGGCGCGGAGCGAGGCGAGGACCCGATCCGGGGCATGGAAGCGCTCGACCCGCATGGAGTCGGCCTCCTGCCGGAGCAGGACGGAGGCGAGCCCCAGCTCGGTGAGCCCCCCGGTCACGGCGTCGAACACCCCGTCGCGGCTGGTCTCGCGCTGGACGCGGGCGCCCAGCCTGGCCAGTCCCTCGAGCCGCTCCAGGTGGCCGGTGCGCGCCGACATGTCCACGAACTGGACGACGTACTCGTCCTGCGAGAGCGGTGCGACGTGCAGCTCGAGGGGTACGGTGCGACCGCCCGGCGTCACCACCGAGACCTCGTAGAGGGTGGGCTCGTCCCACCCCCGCAGGCGCTGGTCGCGCCGGCCGCGCACCCGGCGCCCCTCCCCCTGGGAGAGGAAGGCGTCGTAGGGCTTCCCCACGAGGGTCTCGGGAGGGAGGCCCACGAGCGCGCAGACGGCGCGGTTCACGTAGGCGATCCGGTCCCCGCGGACGAGGATCGCCGCCACCGGCAACGAGTCGAGGAGCCGGGCAGGGTCCAGGCTCACGTCCTGTCCCCCCGCAGCACCCGCTTCTCGCCCACCCGCAGCGTCACCTTCTCCCGGTCGAAGTACTCGGCCAGCGGGATGACGTGCTTCCGGGTCGCGCCCACCAGCTCCTTGAAGGCCTGGGTGTCGATCTCCTTGCGGGCGCGGAGGTGCTCGACCAGCCGGGTGCGCAGGCCGGCCACCGCGGCGCCGTCGAACCAGATCTCCGGGGAGACGCGGACCGCGGTGCCTTCCTGGGCGAGGAGCTTCAGCACGGCCGCCACGTCGGCCGGGGAGGCGCCGGAGAGGGCGGGGAGGTCGACGATGCGGGGGGGGGTGAGCGCCCCTTCCCGCAGGACCTCGGCGATCCGGTCCTTCAGCGCGCCCCCCTTGCCGCCCGAGGCCGCGACGTGGCCGTGCAGCCGCACCCGGTCCCCGTCGAGGACCAGCTCGCCCTTCTCGGCGAGCTGGGCGACGAGACGCTGGAAGAGGCGCGGGTCGGTGACGGGGGGGAGACGGCCGCGCAGCTCCTCGCGCCCCACGCCCGCGGCGAGCGGCTGGGTGGCGTGGAACTCCTGGAGCGCGGCGAGCAGCCTCTCGCGGAGCTCCCCGGCGACCGTCCCGGAGACCCAGCCGCGCCGGTCGCGGTCGAAGAGGAGCGCCAGCCCGCGGGCCCCCAGCCGGTCGAGCGCCGCCTGGACCGCGCGGGGGGAGAGCGCCGTTCGCCCCACCAGCGCGTCGGCTCCCAGCCCGGCCGGCCCCGCCATCTCCAGCACCGCCGCGAGCCTCGCGTCGGCGTCGCCACCGGCGAGGATGCGCAGCTGCGCCGCGTTCTCCGGCCTTCCGCGGCGCCGCTTGCGCGGCAGGATGGCGAGGACGCGCCCGCCTCCCACCGTCTTGCCGCGCCCCTCGATGGTCCGGAATCCGCGCAGGATGAAGCGCTGGCCGGGAAGCGCGGCCACGGGGGCGGCGAGGCGCAGTTGCGCGAGCGCGGTGCCCCCCGGGGCGAGCTCGGTCCGGCCGTCCACCAGGGCCACCGCGCAGGGGACCTGGGCCGTCCCCACGTGCAGGAGCAGCCGGGACCGGTGGCGGATGGGCCGGGGCGCCCCCTCGAGGAGCAGGATCTCCACGTCGAGGATGGAGGTGGGCGGCACCACGCCCGGGTGGGCGAGCGCCTGCCCGCGCGAGATGGCCCCGGCCTCCACGCCGGGCAGGTTCACGGCGGTGCGCTGTCCGGCCGAGGCGCGCTGCGCCGCCTTCCCGTGGACCTGCACGCTCCGAGCACGCAGCTCGTCCACGGCCGGGGAGGGCGGCACGAGGGCCAGCGCGTCTCCCTCGGAGACCGTCCCGGAGAGGAGGGTCCCGGTGACCACGGTGCCGACCCCCTTCAGCGTGAAGGCCCGGTCCACCGGCAGGAGCAGCGGTCCGTCGGCGGGGCGCTCGGGGACCTCGGCGGCCAGCGCGTCCAGGACCTCCACCAGCCGCGGGAGCCCCTCCCCGCTGCGAGCCGAGACCGGGACGATCGCGGCCGTCTCGAGAAAGGTGCCGGCGCACGCCGAGCGGATCTCCTCCTCGAGCAAGGGCAGCCAGTCGGCTCCCAGGCCGGGGAGCAGGTCGCTCTTCGTCACCACCACCACGCCGCGCGAGACCCCGAGCAGCCGGCAGATGTCGAGGTGCTCCCGGGTCTGGGGCATCACCCCCTCGTCGGCCGCCACCACCAGCATCACTAGGTCGACGCCGCTGGCGCCCGCCGCCATGGCCCGGACGAAGCGCTCGTGGCCGGGCACGTCGACCACCCCCGCGACCGTCCCGCCGGGAAGCGCCAGGTGGGCGAAGCCGAGCTCGATGGTGATCCCGCGCCGCTTCTCCTCGGCCAGGCGGTCGGTGTCGACGCCGGTGAGGGCCCGGACCAGCGCCGTCTTGCCGTGGTCGATGTGTCCCGCGGTGCCGACGACGACGCGCTTCACTCGGTGCTCCTGGCCAGGTCCTAGACCCCCACGGAGCCGGGGTCCACGAGCGGCCCGCTGGCGTCGAGCTGGTAGTCCCAGGGGAAGACGATGAGCTGTGCGGTCTCGATCGCGAACCACTCCGGCCGCGACCCGCCCGGGCGGACCACCAGGGCGACGGACTGGACCTCGCGGGCACCGGAGCGCCGCGCCAGCGCCTTGCCCTTGGCGAGGGTGTCGCCCGAGTTGGTCACGTCGTCCACCACGAGGACGTTCTTGCCGCGGGCCTTGGGACACGGAACGTCGGCGCGGCGCGCCGGTCCCGGGAGCGCTTCTCCACCCGGACCGGGAGGAAGTCCGCCCGCATGGGAGCGGCGAGCGCGCCCCCCACGAAGATGCCGCCCCGGGCCAGGCCGAGGACCACGTCGGGCTGGAAGCTCGCCGCGATCCGGGTGGCCAGGTCGCGCACCACCGAGCCGAACTCGAGCCAGCTGAGCTCGCGGACGCCGCTTCCGGCGTTCGCCTTCGCGGGCACGCCGCCCAGGCGCTCCACGGCCCATGCGTCCCCCACGCCGACGCCGAGGGGCTGCTCGGCGCGCGGTCGCTTCTGGCGAGGCGCCTTCCCCCTGGGTGCGCGCGGGGCCGTCGCCCGGGCCGGGCGGCGGGCGGGCCTGGACGGGCTCTTCTTCTTGCTGGTCTTCTTCTTCGAGGGGGAGATGGCGAGCCTCCGCGGGAGTGGCCCTCGGGCCGGAAAGGGGGAATCTAGCACGCGGCCGGGGCGGCGGCCCGTGGTGGCGCGATCAGGCCTTGGCGCCTCCGGGGACCCCGCCCTCGAGCCGCCGGGCGATCTCGGCCAGCTCGGGCTCGTCGACCACGTAACGCTTCTTGCAAAACTCGCAGTCGATGACCACCTGGCGCTCGTCGGCCAGGACGGCGCGGATCCCGTCGGGTCCCAGCGCCGAGACCG
>DAIEMM010000114.1 GCA_027349605.1 Anaeromyxobacteraceae bacterium | reverse complement strand
GTCCTCGATTCCCGCCTCACCACCCGGGGCTACGGACGCGCCTTCCTGGCATCCTTGCCCCCGAGCCCGCTCCTGCGCTCGATCGACGAGGCACGGCGCTGGTGGGAGGGCACCGGAGCCTGAGAGAACCAGCACGGTGGGGGGGTGGCGGGTGGAACCTCTCCCGGGATTGCGCTAGCTTCCCTGTTGCGGGGGAGGGTACTCGAGGTCCGGAGGCGGATGGCCCAGTTCAACGAGGAGAGCCGCGAGCTCGCCGTGAAGGTCGTGTACTACGGCCCTGCCTTGTCCGGAAAAACCACGAACCTGCAGGCGCTGTACCAGAAGATGGACCCCAAGGTGCGAGGACGCCTCATGACCCTCGACACCAAGGACGACCGCACGCTCTTCTTCGACATGATGCCGGTCTTCTTCAAGACCCCGAGCGGCGTGAAGGTGAAGATCAAGCTCTAAACCGTGCCCGGCCAGGTGATGCACGAGTCCACCCGGCGCATCGTGCTGCAGGGGAGCGACGCCGTCGCCTTCGTCGCCGACAGCCGCAAGTCGGAGGCCGCCCCGACGCTCGCCTACTGGAAGGACATGGTGCGCAACCTCGAGGCCAACGGGCTCGACCCGCGTGCCCTCCCCATCGTCATCCAGAAGAACAAGATGGACCTCGAGGGTCTCCGCGACGACGAGTTCGCCGACCTTTCCCGTTCGCCCAAGGTGCCGGTGATCCCGGCCAAGGCCATCCAGGGGGAAGGGGTCCTGGAGACGCTCGAGGCGCTGCTGTCGCTCTGCTACCGGGACCTCGACCGGGCGCTCGGCCTTTCCAGGCGCTTCGCCCTTCCGGAGAAGGAGTTTCTCGGCTCGGTGCTGAGCCGCGTGGAAGCCCGATGAAGGTCCAGCAGTCCGTCCTTCTCCAGCCGACGCCGCTCGGCGACCTCCTGGACCTCCGGTCGTTCACGGAGGTCTGCCACTCCTTCGCCGAGCTCTACCGGATCGGCGTGAAGGTCTTCGACGACGCCGGGAACAAGCTGGTGGACGTGAAGATCGGCAACGCCGACTTCTGCGGCTACCTCTGGCAGACGGCCGACGGCCGCAGCCAGTGCATGGCCACCGTGCAGCGGGTGAAGACCGAGCCCCTGCCCGAGGAGCCCGTCCCGAGCACCGTCCACTGCTTCGCCGGCTGCCGTTATGCGGTCCAGCCGGTGCTCTACGAGGGGGACGTCATCGGCCGGATCGTCTTCGGCCCGTTCGTGCCCGACGACCTGGTGGCCCTGCCGGAGGCGATCACCCGGCTCGGGCCCGAGATCGACGAGAAGCTGGCCGCCTCCTACATGAACAAGATCCGGCGGGTGCCCCAGGCCACCGCCGAGAAGGTCCTGAAGCACTTCGCCGAGATCCTCGACGTGCTGGTCTTCACCGGGCACAAGAACCTGCTCACGGCCCGGCTGCACATCGAGGCGGTGCAGGAGTCCTACCGCGAGGTCCAGGAGAAGAACCGGCAGCTGGAGGGCGCCTACCAGGCGCTCAAGGAGCTCGACCGGCTCAAGTCGAACTTCCTCGCCACCATGAGCCACGAGCTGCGCACGCCGCTCACCAGCGTCATCGGCTACTCCGAGATGATGCTGGAGGGCCTGGGCGGCCCCCTCACCGCCGAGCAGCGGGAGTACCTCCAGATCATCATGGACAAGGGGGAGAGCCTGCTCGGGCTCATCACCTCCATCCTCGACATCTCCAAGATCGAGGCCGGCCGCGTGAAGCTGGTGGTCTCCGACGTCGACGTGAACTCCCTGATGCGCGACGCGGTCGCCACGGTGACCCCCCACGCCCGCAAGAAGGGGCTGCGGGTGTCCTGGCAGCCGTCCAAGCTCCCCGCCGTGCAGTGCGACCGGGAGAAGGTCCGGCAGGCCCTCATCAACCTGGTGTCGAACGCGGTCAAGTTCACCCCGTCGGGCGGCTCGGTCACCGTCGAGGCGCGGGAGGACGGGGACGACCGGGTGGCCATCGCGGTGGTGGACACCGGCATCGGCATCGCGCCCCAGAACCTGGGGAGGGTCTTCGAGGTCTTCTTCCAGGTGGACGGCTCGACGACGCGCGAGTTCGGAGGCGCCGGCCTGGGGCTCGCCATCGTGAAGAGCTACGTGGAGGCCCACGCCGGCTCGGTGAAGGTGGTCTCCACCCCGGGCGCCGGGACCACCTTCCTGGTCTCGCTCCCGGTGATGGCGTCCGGCCCGGCGGCGCTGGCGGTCCGGGCCGCCCCGACGGCCGCGGCGGGTTGAGTGCGGCCGGTGCCCCGGCCCTCGGAGTTCGAGCTCATCGAGCGGTTCACCCGCCAATTCACCCGTGGTGAAGGAGTCCGGGTCGGCGTCGGCGACGACGCCGCGGTGCTGCGGCCGCCCCGGGGCGAGGAGCTGGTCGCCACCGTGGACGCGGTGGTGGAGGGCGTGCACTTCGACCGCCGGTTCACCCCGCAGGAGATCGGCTGGAAGGCGCTGGCCGTGAACCTGTCCGACCTGGCCGCCATGGGGGCGAGGCCCCTCTGGGCCCTGGTGGCGCTCGCCACCCCGCCCGCCGCCGACCCGGCGCGCCTGGAACGGATCGGCCGGGGCATCGCCGCCTGCGCCCGCCGGCACGGGGTCTCCGTCGTGGGAGGCAACGTGACCGCCGCCCGGGAGCTCTCGCTGACGGTGACGGTGCTGGGGGCGGTGGAGCGGGGAAGGGCGCTGCTCCGGTCCGGCGGCCGTCCCGGCGACCTCCTCGTGGTGAGCGGGACCCTCGGGGACGCGGCGCTGGGGATCCGGCCCGGGGCCGCCCCGGCGCTTCGCGCCCGCCAGCGGCGGCCGCGGCCCCGGCTGGCGCTGGGACGCGGGGCCGTCGGCGTCGCCCGGGCGGCCATCGACCTCTCCGACGGCCTCCTCCAGGACCTGGGGCACCTCTGCACGGCCTCCGGGGTGGGCGCCCGGGTGGAGGTCGACCGGCTCCCCCTCTCTCCCGCCTACCGGGCCGCCACCCGGCGCAGCCGCGACCCCGACCTCGGGGCCCTGTCGGGCGGAGAGGACTACGAGCTCCTGCTCGCGGTTCCGCCTTCCCGGCTCGCGGCGCTCCGGGAAGCGGCGCACCGGGCCCGGACCCCGGTGACGGTGGTGGGCGCGCTGGAGGCCCGCCGGGGCGTCCGGGTGGTCGGAGGTGGGCGGCTCCTCCACCCCCGCCACGCCGGGCACGATCACCTGCGCCCGGGGCGCGTTCTTGGACCGGGGCCCGGCCGGGCGTAGGATTCCAACCGTCCCCGCTTCACCAGAGGAGAGCCCGTGTCGAGGAGCATGCGCCAGGACCGTCCGTCGAGCCGCCCCACGGCTCACGGCCAGGACACGCCGCCGCACCTCGTGGCCCTCCGCGGCCGCTCGCCGGACCGCGACCTGCGCGCCCCGTCGCCGCCCCCCGGGCGAAGCGTCTCGCTGCAGACGAAGCTCCTCGTCTCCTACGTCATCCTCGGCGCCTTCCTGCTCTTCGTCATCCCGCTCGTGCAGGAGCGGCTCCTCCCCGACCGGCTGCTCACCGCCGACGCGGTGATCCTGGCGCTCACCCTGGTGGCCGGGTACGCCCTCTCCACCGCTGCACTCGGGGTGAACCGCCTGGCCCGCCTGAAGTCCTCGGCCGTGGAGATCAGCGGCGGGGACCTGTCGAAGGTGGTGGTCTCCGAGGAGCAGCGCGGGTTCCACGACGAGGTGGACGGCCTCACCGAGTCCATCCGCACCATGCAGGAGAACCTGCGCGACCTGGTCTCGCGCATCCAGCGCACCGCGCAGTCGGTCGCCGAGAGCGCCAACGAGCTGCAGACCTCCGCCGAGGAGGTCAACGCCTCCACCGACGAGGTGGCGAGCTCGATGGCCAAGATCGCCAAGGGCGCCGAGGAGCAGTCGGGGCTGGTGGAGAGCACCTCCAAGGTCATCGGCGACATCGCCTCCTCCATCGAGCGCACCGCCCGGAGCGCGGAGGAGGCCGCCAAGGCCAGTGCCGACACCTCGTCCGGCGCCACCCGGTCGGGCGAGGCGGCGCGGCTCGCGGCCGAGAAGGTGAAGAAGGTCTTCGCCCGCATCGAGGCGGCGAGCGAGCAGGTCTTCGCCTTCGGCGAGCGCACCCGCGAGATCACCCAGATCGTCGAGATCATCACCAGCATCTCGCAGCAGACCAACCTGCTCGCGCTCAACGCCACCATCGAGGCCGCCCGCGCCGGGGAGTACGGCAAGGGATTCGCCGTAGTCGCGGAGGAGGTGCGCAAGCTCGCCGACGGGAGCGCCCGCTCCGCCTCCGACATCTCGGACCTCGTCGCCGTGGTCAA
>DAIEMM010000109.1 GCA_027349605.1 Anaeromyxobacteraceae bacterium | reverse complement strand
GGCGTGGCCAGCACCTGGATGACGCTGGTCGCGTACATGGCCCAGACGAAGAGCGGAAGACGCATCCAGGTCACGCCCGGGGCGCGCATGGTGTGGACCGTGACGATGAAGTTGAGGCCGGTGACGATCGACCCCATCCCGAGGATGAAGGCGCCGAGGAGCACCGGGGCCACGGTCGCGACCGTCGTGGTGCTGTAGGGGGTGTAGAAGGTCCAGCCGGTGTCGGTTCCGCCCTGGATCATCCCCCACACCGCGATCGCCGCGCCCAGGAGGTAGAGGTACACGGAGAGCAGGTTGATGCGCGGAAAGGCCACGTCCTGCGCGCCGATCATGAGCGGGATGAAGAAGTTGCCGAAGATCCCCGGAATGGCCGGGATCATGAAGAGGAAGATCATGATCACGCCGTGCAGCGTGAACATGCGGTTGTACGTCATCGCATCCATGATCGTCGGGCCGGGCGTGAGCAGCTCGATGCGGATGAGCAGCGCGAAGACGCCCCCCAGGAAGAAGGCGGCGAGCGTGAGCACGAGGTACATGACGCCGATGCGCTTGTGGTCGAGCGTGGTCAACCACGACCAGACGCCCTTCTCGGCGTTCAGGTAGTTCGGCGTGTTGTAGACCGGGCTACTTGCCGGTGACGGGGGCATAGATGGGACCCTTCTGCGGCTCGGCGGTCGGAGCGTCCGTCCGCAGGGACTTGATGACCTCGGTGATGGCGGCGGCGTCGGGCCCGCTGAGCTTGCCCTGGTAGGTGGGCATGACGGCCTTGTATCCGGCCACGATCTCCGCGTTGGGCTCCATCATGGAGCGGGTGAGATAGGCCTCGTCGGCGATCAGCGTCTTCCCCCCCTCGAGCGTCACGGTCCTCCGGTAGAGGTCGAGCCAGGTCGGGCCGATGTGCTGGGTCCCGTCCACGGTGTGGCACTTGAAGCAGCCCTGGACCGCGGCGATCCGGCGCCCCTGGTCGACGAGACTGCCGCGCAGGTCGACGTCCTCCCCGGGGGTGGGGGCCCCGTCCTGCGCCTGGGGCAGCGTGGCGTGGCGCTGCTGCTCCATCCAGGCGTCCCATTCCGCCGCCGGCATCACCACCAGCTCGCCGAGCATCGACGAGTGGCCCAGTCCGCAGTACTCCGCGCAGAAGATGGGGTAGCGCCCCGGAACGTCGGCGTTGAACCAGGCCTGGGTGTAGCGGCCCGGCAGCGCGTCCTGCTTGAAACGGAGCGCCGGCACGAAGAAGGAGTGGATCACGTCCCGGGAGGTGAGCAGCATCCGTACCGGGCGCCCGGCCGGGACCCGGAGGACGTCGGTGGAGTTGGGGCCACCGGGGTAGGCGAACTTCCACATCCACTTCTTTCCCTGCACGTAGACGTCGATGGCCCCCTTGGGCGGGGTTTGCAGGCGCACGTACTGGGGGTAGCCGACGGCGAAGTACGCCAGGAAGAGAACCAGCGGGAGGCCGATGAAGACCACCTCGTGGATCGGCTTCGGGTCCACGATGGGCGTGGCCTGGTGGTCGCTCTTGCGGCGGTACCGGAAGACGAAGACCGTGGCGGTGGCGAGCGTCGTCCAGGCGCCCAGCATCGCGGTGACGAAGACGAAGTAGTGGAGGTAGTCGAGCTCACGGGCCCACTGGGAGGCCTGGACGGGCAGGAAGAGGAGGTTCCGCAGGATCTCGTTGATCAGGTTCATCGGCGGGCTCCCTTCGCCTCGCGCCGCCAGAAGACGAAGAGCGTGCTGGCGAGGCCGAAGAGCACGAGGAGGGCGCCCGCCCGCACCACCCCCATGGCGTAGGGGACGTACTTCCGGGCCACCGGGTCGTAGCGGTAGCAGGTGAGCAGGAAGCGGTCGAAGCTGGTGCCCACCTTGCCGTCGGCGGCCTCGACGAGCGCGAGGCGGAGGTCGCGGCCGGGGAACTCGATGCCGTACAGGTAGCGGGAGACGCGCCCGTCCGGCGTGAGGACGATGATGGCCGCGCCGTGGGCGTACTGCTTCGTCTCCTCGTCATACTTGTAGTGGAATCCGACCGCGTCGGTGACCGAGCGGATCTCCTTCTCCTGCCCGACCAGGAAGGGCCAGACGTCCTTGCGGTCCGTCTTGTCGAAGGACTGGAGGTAGTGCTTCTGCCGCACGAACCCCTGCGCCGCCTTCTCCCGGGGGTCGAAGGAGATGGAGAGGGCCGTGTAGTCCTTGCCCAGCTCGAGGCCGGTCTCCTTCATGCCGCGGGCCATGCCGCCGAGGATCAGGCCGCAGAGCATGGGGCACTCGTAGTAGACCAGCGCGAGCACCACCGGCTTCCCCTTCCCCAGGTAGTCGGCGACGCGCACCGGCTTGCCGTCCTGGTCGAGGAAGGCGGCCGTGAGCGGGACCTGGGCGTTCAGCTTCTCCTCGATGTCCACGCCCTCCAGCGGGGGAGGCCCCACCGGATCGTCCTCCGCGCGCGGCGCGGCCGGGAATCCGAGGAGCAGGGCGATGGCGATGGCGGCGGCGATCCTCACGGGCGGTCTCCGCGGGCGACCCGGGCCATGGCCTCGTCGATGGGGGCGTGGACGATGCCGGCCTTGCGGTCGACCCAGCCCCACGTGTGGAGCCGGTGGACCTGCTGCTGCCGCCACTCCGCGGGCTCGACCGCGAGGCTGAAGAGCCGCTGCTCGACGATGCCGATCTTGTTCAGGCCGATCTCGGACGGCGGGGCGGCCGGCCCGTCGGGGAGCACCTCGGAGCGGGTGCGGTCGTACCCGTAACGGATGGTGACCCAGGCGGCGACCGCGAAGAGGATCAGCGCCGCGGCGCCCACGGCGACGATGCGCGGCGTGCCGATGCGATCGGGCTCGGCCCGGGTGGCCGGGGGGTGGCTCTGGTCGCTCATTGCTGGGGCTCGTAGTGGAGGGAGTCGGCGAGGTGCGGGTCCCGGGCCGGGAGGATGGCGTGCCCGCGCAGGCGCATCACCACCCAGGCGACGCAGACCCCGCCCACGCCCGCGAAGGCCGTGAGGTCCATCCAGCTGGGGCGGGGACCGGCCGGGGAGAGCCCGGGCATGACGACCCAGTAGATGTCCACGTAGTGCACCGCCAGGATCCAGACGGACATGAAGACCAGCGGCCTCCACCTCCGCTTCCGCTCCCGCGGGATCAGGATGAGGAAGGGGAGGACGAACTGGAAGAGGGCCAGGAAGATGCCCACGCCCTTCCAGCCGGTGTCGGTCCGCACCAGGTACCAGGGCACCTCCTCGGGGAGGCTCGCGATCCAGATGAGGAGGTACTGGGAGAAGGCGATGTAGGCCCAGAAGGCGGTGAAGGCGAAGAGGTACTTGCCGAGCGAGTGGATGTGGTTGGCGTTGACGGCGCTCCGGAGCGGCTCCACCTTCGAGGCCGCGGCGGAGGCCAGGATGAGCGCGGCGATGGCGGCCACCAGGCTCCCGGAGAACCAGTACACGCCGAAGATGGTGGAGAAGAGGAAGGCCGAGAGGGACATCTGCCAGTCGAAGGCGGCGAAGGTGATGGCGAGGGCCACGAAGGGCAGCCCGCCCGCACCCAGCTTCCGCATCTTCACCTTCAGCTCCGCTCCCCCCCCGGCGTCCTGGGCCAGCGACCAGCGGCGCATCAGCGAGGCCACGCCGATCCAGATGGCGAAGTAGAGCCCCGCCCGGAAGAGGAAGAACGGCAGGTTCATCCAGGGGTGGCGGTGCTCCCACAGGTGGATGGCGAGCTTCCCCTCCCCGTGCGCCCAGGGCTGGATGGGGGCGTGCGCCGCGTCGCCGGGGTGCACCCAGGGGAAGATCTGGCCGGCCCCCAGCGCGACGGGAAGGAAGAGGAGGGCCAGCAAGGGGAAGACGGAGGTCAGGCTCTCGAGGAGGCGGCGGACCACGACGTACCACCTCGAGCCTGCCGCCTCGTTGGCCATGAGGAAGACCATGGCCGCGAGGGAGATGCCTGACCAGTAGACGAAGGCGGCCAGGTAGGCGTAGAGGGCCCGCCGCGCGTCGAGCGCACCGCCGGCGGCGGTTGCCAGCAGGCCGGCGGCGCCCACCGAGGCGGCGCGGATCATCAGGGTTCGACCCCCGGTGAATGGCGCGGCGTTCATCGGCTCTCCTTCTCGAGGCGCGCGCGCACGTCGGGCGGGGCCTGCTCGATGCGGGTGCCCTGCGAGAGCTGGAGGGCGCGCACGTAGGCGACCACCGCCCACCGCTCCTCGTCGCCGAGCCAGGGACGGTAGGAGGGCATGTAGCCGTAACCCTCGGTGATGGCGGTGAAGAAGAAGCCGTCGGGGCGCTGCACGAGGGGGAGCAGGGAGGGCGGCGGGCGGATCGACATGTTGCGGGCCACCGGGCCCTGCCCGTCGCCGAGCACGCCGTGACAAACCGCGCAGAACACCTCGAAGCGCTTGCGCCCGAGCTCGACGAGCTCTGGCGTCACCGGCACCGGTATGCGGGCCACCGGCGTTCCGTCGGGGTTCCGGCCGGTGAGGGCCGCCACCTCGACGGGAGACCCGGCGGGGACCGTCCCGGCAGGGGGCGCCCGCATGGCGATCTGGTCGGGGTAGAAGACGCTCTTGCGGTAGGGCTTCACCTTGGGCTGCTGCATCATGGGGTTCACCCATTCGCAGCCGGCGGTGACGAGCGCGAGCGCCAGGATGGGGAGCGCCCTCATGCTTCCTCCGGGACCAGCTCGACCTGCGCGGCGCCGAGCTTGCGCAGCTCCTCGGACACGCCAGGGACCTCGTCGGCCTTCACCGCCACCGACAGCCAGAGGGTGTCGATGGTGGCGGACCGGAAGGCCTCGACCTCGAAGAGCGGGTCGTACGGGCGCGGGAAGCGGAAGATCGCCATCAGGCCGAAGAAGATCGAGACGCCGGCGAGGAGGACGCCGAGCTCGAAGGTCACTGGCATCCAGGTCGGCGAGGGGACGACGCTCCGGTTGGCGACGTTGATGGCGTAGTCGACGTCGTTCATCCACCACTGCATGAGCACGCCGGAGACCACGCCGATCAGGGCGGCCGTGCCGGCAACGAAGGGAACCGGCGACTTCTTCAGCCGGAGCACCTCGTCCGACCCGGGCAGCGGGTACGGGGAGTAGAAGTCGAGGGCGGAGTGGCCGGCCGCCTGCAGGGCCCGGGCGGCCCCGTAAAGGGAGTCCACCGACGGGTACTTTCCGAGGACGACGCGCGGGGCGGTCATGCGTGCTCCCCGGCGTGAGCCTTCTCGTGCTGCATCTCGTGGTTCAGCTCCTTCACCTCGGCGATGGCCACCGAGGGCACGAACCGCAGGAAGAGGAGGAAGAGGAGCGAGAAGAAGGAGATGGTCCCGAGGAAGATGAACCAGTCCACCCAGGTGGGGGCGTACATGCCCCACGACGAGGGCAGGAAATCGCGATGGAGGGAGATGACGATGATGACGAAGCGCTCGGCCCACATCCCGATGCCCACCAGGATGGAGGCGATCCAGAGCCAGGCCACGCTGGTGCGGGCCCGCTTCCACCAGAAGGTCTGGGGAACGATCACGTTGAACACGATCATCATCCAGTAGATCGGCGCGTAGGGTCCCTTGACGCGGGTGTTGAAGAACAGGAACGACTCGTATGGATTGGCGCTGTACCAGGCCATGAAGTTCTCCATGAGGTAGCCGTAGCTCACGATCATGGAGGTCACGAGCATCACCTTGGCCATGTTCTCCAGGTGGCGGCTGGTGATGACGTTCTCGAAGTGGAAGGCCTTGCGCGCCGGGATGATGAGGGTCAGCACCATGGCGAAGCCGCCGAACACGGCGCCGGCCACGAAGTAGGGCGGGAAGATGGTGGTGTGCCAGCCCGGGAGCAGGGACACGGCGAAGTCGAATCTCACGATGGAGTGCACCGAGAGGACGAGCGGGGTGGAGATGCCCGCCAGGATCAGGTAGCCGATCCGGTAGTGCTGCCAGTGGCGCGAGGAACCCTTCCACCCGAGCGCGAAGATGCCGTAGGCGATGCGTTGGCCCTTCCGCTTGGCGGTGTCGCGAAGCGTGGCCAGGTCGGGGAGGAGTCCGAGGTACCAGAAGAGGAGCGAGATGGTGAAGTAGGTGGAGACCGCGAACACGTCCCAGATGAGAGGGCTCTTGAAATTGGGCCAGATGCCCATGGTGTTCGGGTACGGGAAGAGCCAGTAGATGGCGAACCAGGGGCGGCCGGTGTGCACCAGCGGGAACATGGCCGCCTGCATGACCGCGAAGATGGTCATCGCCTCGGCGAACCGGTTGATCGAGGTGCGCCACTTCTGCTGGAAGAGCAGAAGGATGGCCGAGATCAGCGTTCCGGCGTGGCCGATGCCGATCCACCAGACGAAGTTGATGATGTCGTAGGCCCAGCCCACTGGCTGGTTGTTGCCCCACATGCCGATGCCGCGGGCGATGGTGACGGTGAGCCCGATGGCGAGCATGGCGGAGCCCGTCGCCGCCATCCCGACCAGCATCTTCCAGGCCCGTGGAGTGGGGGAGAAGATGGGCGCCAGCAACTCGGTGTTGAGCTGGGTGTCGGTGGGGTGGCCCGCGATGAGCGGCATGGGGGCGAGCGCGTCGCGCTCGGCTACGGCCTGTGCTGGAGGAGTCATGCCAGGTCCGGGTTGGGGTTGCGGATCTTGACCAGGTAGGCGGTGCGGGGCCGCGTCCCGAGCTCGTGGAGGAGGTCGTAGCGGCGCGCGTCCTCGTGCAGCTTCTTCACCCGCGACTGCGGGTCGTTCAGGTTTCCGAACACGATGGCCTCGGCCGGGCAGGCCTGCTGGCAGGCGGACTGGACGAAGCCGATCTTCTTCCCGGCGGAGCGGGCGTCGATGCGCGCGCCCTCGATGCGCTGGACGCAGTAGGTGCACTTCTCCATCACGCCGCGGGAGCGCACCGTGACGTCCGGGTTGAAGAGGAGGGTCTCGACGTCCGGGACCTCGGGACGCCAGTTGAGGAAGTTGAACCGGCGAACCTTGTACGGGCAGTTGTTGGAGCAGTACCGGGTCCCGACGCACCGGTTGTAGACCATCTCGTTCAGGCCCTCGTCGGAGTGGACGGTGGCGTTCACCGGGCAGACGTACTCGCAGGGAGCGGTCTCGCAGTGCTGGCACATCACCGGCTGCGCGATGGTCTCGGGGTCGGCGGCCGGCCCGGAGAAGTACCGGTCGGTGCGGATCCAGTGCATGATCCTGCCCTTCGCCACCTGCTCCTTGCCGACCGTGGCGATGTTGTTCTCCTCCTGGCAGGCGATGACGCAGGCGTTGCAGCCCGTGCAGCGCGAGAGGTCGACCGACATGCCCCAGGCGTATTCCTGCTTCGAGTAGTCGACCGGGGGCTGGGCCGTGGCCGGCGTGCCGCGCAGGTGGTCGAGCTCCCCGCGCCCCTCGTCCTCGCCCCATTGCCTCGTGGTGAAGTCGATGGCCAGGGGGCGCCCTTCCATGGCGAAGTGCCCCTGGGCGACGGCGAACTTGTGCTTCCCCTTCCCTGCGGTCACCGTGAGGCCGGGCACGAACCAGGCGCCGGCGTCGCGCAGGCGGTAGGCGTCCACGCCCACGCCCTTCGAGACCGCCGAGCCGTCGGTGCGGCCGTAGCCGAGGGCCAGGGTGACCGCGTCGTCGGCGTGTCCGGGCATGACGTGGACCGGCGCCTGGACGCTGCGGCTCCCCAGCGCCAGCGTGACCACCTGCCCGCTCCCGACGCCGAGCCGCTTCGCGGTGGCCTCGGAGAGGTATGCGGCGTTGTCCCAGCTCACCTTGGTGATGGGGTCGGGCAGCTCCTGCAGCCAGGCGTTGCCGGCGAAGCGGCCGTCGAAGAGGCCGTAGGACGGGGCGAGGGCGAGCTCGAGTCCCTCGAACTTCGCGCCGGGGAGGCGACCCAGCGCCGAGGCCACGGCGGCCAGGTCGACGGGGGCATCCTCCACGGGCTCGGCGGTCCCCGTCATGACGCCCTGGCGGAGCCAGCGGTCCCACTGGGCCTCGAAGCCGGCCGGGTCGAGCCCGCTGCGCGCCGACCAATGGTCCTTCACGTGCCGCATGGCGCCAAGAGCACCCTCGTCGAGGAAGGCGGCGAGCAGGTCGATGGAGGTGGTGCTCTCGTGGAGCGGTGCGATGAGCGGCTGGACCAGGGAGACCACACCCTCGCGGGACCGGGCGTCTCCCCAGCTCTCGAACGGGTGGCTCTGGGCGATCCGCCAGTTGCAGCGGCGCGAGGTCTCGTCCTCGCGAAGCGA
>DAIEMM010000090.1 GCA_027349605.1 Anaeromyxobacteraceae bacterium | reverse complement strand
GTGCTCGGCGAGCTTGTCCTCGAAGGCGCGCAGTTCCGGATGGAGGGGGTCGATGAAGTGGCCGAGGACGTGGACCTCCCGCTCGTCGAGGAGAGCCGACAGCTCGATCCCCGGGACGAACCGGATCCCCAGCCGACGGGCCGCCGCGGCAGCTTCCCCGAGCCCCGCCACGGTGTCGTGGTCGGTGAGCGCCCAGGCGACCGTACCGGCCCTCGCCGCCCTTGCGGCGACCTCGGGCGGGGCGTACTGTCCGTCAGAGGCAGTAGAATGAGTGTGCAGGTCGATGATGTCGATGATAGGCTCGTCAGGTCGCATGTCGTTGATCTCGTTGGCTTCATATAACCTCCGCCCGGCGGGGTGCCAGGGAGTCCCCATGCAGCACGTCCTCCGAATCTCCAGGAAGATCGACTACGCCATCCGGGCGATGATCCACCTGGCCAGCATCCCGGAGGGGACGGTCGTCCCCTTCCGCGAGATCGGGCGGCAGATGGACGTGCCGGAGGACTTCCTCGCCAAGATCCTCAAGACACTGGTCGATCAGGGCATCGTCCGCTCCACGCGCGGCCCCCACGGCGGCTACAAGCTGGCCCGGACGGCGGACTCCATCAACGTCCTCGAGATCATCCAGGCGGCCGAAGGTCCCGTCGCCATCAACGTCTGCCTCGACGACGACGACGCCTGCAGCCGCCAGCCCATCTGCGCCATGTCCGCGGTGTGGCGGGATGGGCAGGACCGGATGCTCGACGTCTTCCGGCGCACGAACCTCTCGACCCTGGTCGACCGGCCGGTGCACATCTCTCCCCCGCCGGGACACGTGGCCGCCGTCACCGCCACGACCTAGACCCCTGAACGCGGGGTAATCCGGCCCACCCGGGCCGCGCCCTCCATGTCCAAGAAGCCGACCCCCAGGCAACTCCGCAAGCGCTACCTCTCCCGCCCCCCCGTCGAGCCCATGCGGCTCCGGAAGGGGATGTCGGTCGTGGAGCTGGTCGACGTGTACCGGCGTGCCGGCGCCTTCAACGGCGGGCGGCTGGCCGAAGGGTGCGACCTCTTCGGCAGGATGATCGACGCCAACGCCACCATCGCCCTCACGTTGACCGGGGCGATGGCCCCGGCGGGCCTGGGGGGCGCGATCCAGGCCATGATCGAGGCGGGCTTCGTGGACCTCGTGATCTCGACGGGGGCCAACCTGTACGACGACCTCCACTTCGCCCTGGAGCTGCCGGTGGTCCAGGGACACTTCCAGGTGGACGACCGGGAGCTCTACCGGGCCGGGATCGAGCGCATCTACGACGTCTTCATCACCGAGGACTCGCTGCTCGACACCGACGCCTTCGTGCGAGAGGCGCTCGAGAAGGCCCCGCCCGAGCTCCGCGGCCGCATCTCGACCCCACGGCTCCACGACTACCTCGGCAAGCTCGTTCTCCAGCACGCGCCGCAGCCGCAGCGCTCCTGGGTCGCCACCGCCGCGAAATACGGGGTTCCCGTCTTCACGAGCTCCCCGGGCGACTCCTCCATCGGCATGAACGTGGCGGCCATGAAGCTGCGCGGCGGCGAGACCACCATCGACCCCGACCTCGACGTGCTCGAGTCCACGGCCATCGTCTTCGACGCCGACGTGAACGGGGTGGTGATCCTCGGCGGGGGGTCCCCGAAGAACTTCTACCTCCAGACCCAGCCCACCCTCTGGCAGATCCTCGACCTGAACCGGGGCGGCCACGAGTACGTGCTGCAGATCTCCACCGACTCCCCGCAGTGGGGCGGCCTCTCCGGAGCCACGCCCAGCGAGGCCATCAGCTGGGGCAAGGTGCAGGCCGACATGCTGAAGAACCACGTCGTCGTCTACTCCGACTCGACCATCTCGGCCCCCATCGTCTTCGCCCACGCGCTCTCCACCCGGAAGCCGCGCAAGCCGAGGCGCCTCTTCGACCGCCTCGACGCCCTCTACGGCAATCTCAAGAAGGCCCACGAGAAGCGCCACCCCGGTACAGACGCCATGCTCGACGTGGGCAAGAGGTCGCGGAAGGGCAAGTGACCGGGGCGCGGCCCGGTCATCTCGGCCGTCGCCGGTCCAGCCGCTCCTGCGCCGCCTCCAGGCGTGCCCGGAACTCCGGATCGGAGAGCAGGCGAAGGGCCTCCGGGGACCGGGCCACCTCGGCCCGGCCTGCCGTTCCGTTCTCGTCGATCAGGGCGCGGACGCGGGGGTCCTCCACCAGCGCCCGGAGCTCGGGGTCGTTCGCGAGGCTCGCCGCGGCGCCGGGCCCGTCGGCCGCCCGGAGGAGCGTGGAGAGCGCGGCCTCGGCCCGCCGGCGCCAGTCGCCGAGGAGGTCGTTCTCCCGCACCAAGGCGGCGAGGTCGCTCCTCGCCAGGGCGGACTGCCACCGTTCCGGCAGCGAGGGCGCCACCGCCTCCGCGACGGCCAGCCCCACCCAGGCGGCCGCCGCCGCGGCCAGCCCGGCCAGCAGCGCTCCAGCCGCCCGGTCGAGCGGACGTCCCTCCCCTTCCCGGTTCCGCGACAGGCGCCGCCCCAGGTAAGCGACCCCTCCGGCCACGACGACGAAGAGCAGGACCGCCGCGGCCGGCCGCCCCACCGAGGTGGGGACCACCGTCGAGAGCAGGCGCCCCACCGGATCGCCGAGATGGCGCGCGGCCAGCCAGCCCAGTGCCGCGCCGGCGAAGAGGAAGAGCGGGCGGAGCAGGCCGGAGAGGGCCCCCAGGGAGGCCGAGACGGCGAGGAAGGCGAGCAGGACCGCGTCGAGGAGCACCGGTTCCCTACTTGATCCGGAAGTCCTGCTTGGGCCGGTTCTTCTCGGCCTGCGCGAGCAGGCCCTTGAAGAGCTCGTTCTGGGGCTCGTAGGCCAGCGCCAGCTTGAGGTTGCGCTCGGCCCCCTCCCAGCGCCCCGCCTTCGCGTCGGCGAGGGCGGCGGCGTAGAACCTCCGCCCGTTGGGGGTCTGTCCGTGCTGCTCGACGGCGCGCCTCTTCTGCGCGTCCTTGATGGCCGCCTCGTCGTCCTCGGAGAAGCGGAGCTTGCGGGCCCGGTCGGGGCCGGCAACCTCGGCCGCGTACCTCTTCCGGCGCGCGTCGTCCCGCAGCACGGTGTAGGCCTCGTTGATGCGCCGGTAGATCCGGCCGACCTGGTCGCGGAACGCCGGGTCGTCCACCGCGGCGTAGCGATCGGGGTGGTAGACCCGGGACTCGCGGTGGTAGGCGGCGCGGATCTCCGCCGGCGTGGCCACCGGAACGAGCTTCAGGACCGTGAAGTAGTCGAGCTGGTCGAGCGCGCCGGCCAGCGTCTCGACCTCGATGCGGAAGGAGACGTCCATCTCGGGCAGCCGGCTCCCCTCAGGACACCGGGTGTCCGGACAGCACCACCTCGGCGTTCTTGTCGATGGCGCTCTGGATGTCGTTCTCGGAGAGGCCCGAGGACAGGTGGATGGTCGTGGAGGCCTTCTGCCGGGTCTCGGTGTCGGTGGCCGACACGTTGACGATCCCGTTCGAGTCGATCTCGAAGGTCACCTGGATCTGGACGTCTCCGCGGTAGCCGATGCGGAACCCGGCGAACTCGAACTCGCCCAGGAACTCGCACTCGTCGGCCCGCTTGGACTCTCCCTGGTAGACCCGGATGCGCACGCGGTCCTGGCCGTCGCGACTGGTGGTGAAGGTCTTCGACTTCTCGATGGGGATGGGGGTGTTCTTGTCGATGATGGGCTCGGCCCACCCTCCCGCCGTCCCCACCCGCAGCGTGAGCGGGGTCACGTCGAGCAGGTAGCTGGCCTGTCCGGCGCTGGCCGCGCCGCGGTTGAGAAGCGCCGCCGCCTGGATGGCCGCGCCCTGGGCCACCACCTCGTCGGGGTCGATGCCGCTCATCGGGTCCTTCTGGAAGTAGTGACGGACCGACTGGCGGACGATGGGAAGCCGGGTGGGCGCGCCCACCAGGATCACCGCGTCGATGTCGCTCGCGGTCATCCGGGCGGACTGGAGCGCCTCGTCGCACAGCTTGAAGGTGCGCTGCACGAGGTCCATCACCATCCGGTTGAACTGGTCGACGCCGAGGA
>DAIEMM010000077.1 GCA_027349605.1 Anaeromyxobacteraceae bacterium | reverse complement strand
GAGATGTCGATGCCGCGGGCGGCGATGTCGGTGGCCACCATGAAGCGCACCTCGCCGCGCTTCACCTTGGCCATGACCCGCTCGCGCTCCTTCTGCGGCAGCTCGCCGTTCAGGAGCTCGGCCTCGTATCCGTTGCGGTTCAGCACGGCGGTGATGAGCGAGGTGTCACTGCGGGTGTTGCAGAAGACGATGGCCGACTCCGGCTCCTCGATCTCCACCATGTAGAGCAGGTTGCGCGGCTTCGGGTAGGCCTCGTTGGTGTGGTAGAGGACGTTCCGGATGTTGTCGACGCGGTACTCGTCGCCCGAGAGGAGGATGGTCTCCGGGTCGGTGAGGTACTCCTTGATGATCTGCTCGATGTCGGCCGGGACGGTGGCCGAGAAGAGCAGCTGCTGGCAGTCGTCGGGGAGGTGGCCGAGGATCCGCGTCACCTCCTCGAAGAACCCCATGTTGAGCATCTCGTCGGCCTCGTCGAGGCAGCTCACCATGCAGCCGGAGAGGTCGAGGGTGTGCCGGCGGATGTGGTCGTAGATCCGCCCCGGGGTGCCCACCACGATCTCCGCACCGCCGTGCAGGCCGTCGAGCTGGTCGCCCATCGAGGCGCCGCCGTAGATGGTGACGACCTTGAGCCCCTTGGGCTTCCCGAGGGCCTGCAGCTCGTCGGCGACCTGGATCGCCAGCTCGCGGGTGGGAGCCATGATGAGCGCGGAGGGACGCCCGCGGCCGGCCGGGATGCGCTCGACGATGGGGATCCCGAAGGCGGCGGTCTTCCCGGTGCCGGTCTTCGAGCGGACGATGACGTCCTTGCCCGCCAGGATGGGCCGTACCGTCGCCGACTGCACCGGGGTGGGGCGCTCGTACCCCCGCTCGGCGATGGCGCGACGGACGGGCTCGGAGAGCCCCATCTCGTCGAAGGTTGCCTCTGAAACGTAATCGGAACGGACCTCGGACGGTCCTCCGGACGGAGCCGTGTCGCTCAAGTTGCTGCCCTTTCTGTAGAGGGCGCATGGCGGCTCGCCAGACTGCGTGGGCCTCGCTCCTCGAGCGGGGGCCGCGCCTTCGCGCGAACCGGCCATGCGCCGGACGTGCCTTGCGTGCAAGGCGGACTTCTCATATCACAACCGGGGGGAACCGCAGAAATTCCCGAGTCTTTCTCCCCTGGAGCCGCGTGCCGACCGACAGGAAGCCGGAACCACAGGAGCCCGAGATCGTCGAGGCGGAGGTGGTCGAGCCCGACGTCGTGGAGGCCGACGAGCTCGACGCGGCGCCCGACGTGACGCCGGTCGAGGTCGCACCGGAAGCGTCCGGCACCAGCCTGGCCCGCTCCGACCCGCTCCGGGCCTACATGGCGGAGGTCTCCCGCCACCCGCTGCTGACCCGCGAGGAGGAGCAGGAGCTCGCGACCCGCTACGCCCGGACCGGGGACCGCGACGCCGCCTGGAAGCTGGTCACCTCCAACCTGCGCCTGGTGGTGAAGATCGCGCGCGAGTACCACCGCGGGGTCTTCCAGCTCCTCGACCTCATCCAGGAGGGAAACGTCGGGCTCATGCAGGCGGTGAAGAAGTTCGACCCGCTGAAGGGCGTGAAGCTCTCCACCTACGCCGCCTGGTGGATCCGCGCCTACATCATCCGCTTCATCATGGACAACTGGCGCCAGGTGAAGCTCGGGACCACCCAGGCCCAGCGCAAGCTCTTCTTCAACCTGAGCAAGGAGCGGGAACGCCTGCTGGCCCGGGGCATCGACCCCACCCCCCAGCTGCTCGCCCGCAACCTGCGCGTCGACGAGGACGACGTGAACGAGATGACGGCGCGCATGTCCGGCGACGACCTCTCCCTCGACCAGCCCGTGCGGACCGACGACGGGGAGTCGTCCGCGACCCGCATGGACCGGCTCGAGGACGTCTCGGCCACTCCCGCCGACGAGACCGTCGCCGCCGACCAGATGCGCCGGCTCTTCCGGGAGAAGCTCGACGCCTTCGGGCAGACGCTCACGGACGAGCGGGAGAAGGCCATCTTCCAGGACCGGCTCCTCCCCCGCGACGGGGCCGACGCCGTCACGCTCTCCGACCTCGGGGCCCGCTTCGGCCTCACCCGCGAGCGCGCCCGCCAGATCGAGGCCAAGCTGACCGCGCGGCTGCGCGACTTCATGAGGTCCGAGATCCCCGACTTCGACCTGCTCGGACCGGAGGCCTGAGTGACGCGCCTGGCCGGGCTCGGCATGGCCGCGGCCGTGGCCCTCTCGACGCTGCCGCTGCTCACGCCCCTGGTCCGCGGCGAGGCCCCCTCGACGCTCCCGGGCCCGTCGTTCGCCGACGACTTCGAGCGGCCGGAGGTCGGGCCGCAGTGGTGGTCGACCGGAGGCCCCTGGACCCTCCGCGACGGCGAGCTCTGGGGAGCCGGCACCCGCAACAACCCGCTCTGGCTCGGGATGGCGCTGCCGCGGGACGTCGCGGTGGAGTTCACCGCCCGGAGCGAGACGGCCACAGGGACGCGTCCGGGGGACGTGAAGTTCGAGATCTTCGGCGACGGGCGCGCCGCCGCCACCGGTTACGTCCTCGTCCTCGGCGGCTGGGGAAACGCGGTCTCGGCGATCGCGCGGCTCGACGAGCACGGCGCGGACCGGGTGAGCCGGACCGACCGCCGTGTCGAGCCGGGGCGGACCTACCGGATGCGCGTGGAGCGGCGCGGCAGGGTCCTGCGCTGGCTCGTCGACGGGGAGGAGTTCCTGGTGCTCGACGACCCGGATCCGCTCGGCGGCCCGGGCCACGACCGGTTCGGCTTCTCGTCCTGGGACGCCGACCTCTTCTTCGACGACCTGCGGATCGAGCCCCTGCCGGTCAGTCCTGCTCCGCCGCGCCCTTGACGGGTGCCGGCGGCGGGGGCTTGCCGGGGAGCGCCTTGGCGCCCCGGCCCCACGCGCGGGAGTACTGGAAGGCCGTCCCCGCGACGGCCAGGATGGCCGCTGCGGCCAGGATGGCGGTCGGGTGGGCGAGCAGCGCGCGTCCCGGGCCCGTGCCGTGGAGCGCTCCCGCCGCGCCGAGGGCCACCGCCAGGGCGCCCACCGTGGAAGCGACGGCGGCGGCGACGGGGCGGGCGGCGAGGAGCCCGAGGAGGCCGCCCACGAGCGCCCCCACCGCCAGCACCTCGAGCCTCCGGTCGGAGGGCGAGAACAGGCTGGCGAGGAACGCTCCCGGGAGAGCCCCGGCGAGCACCGGGAAGACCTGGGGAACGACCGCGGACAAGGCTCCCGCGGCAGCCGCCGATCCGGCCGCGAGCGCCGCCATCGAGATGCCCAGCCTCGCGCCGGCCCCTTCGCCGAGCCAGTGGGCCGCCACGGCGGCCACGCCCGCCGAGCCCACGACCGCGACCGGTCTCCGGGCACGGGCGCCCACGAGCAGCACGAGCAGCCCCGCCACCACCACGCCCGCCGCGACGGGCCAGGGGGACCCGCCGAACTCGCTCGCCACCCCGGAGGCCCAGTGCCCCGCGTCGCGCAGCGCCGCCTCGACCCCCTCGCTCATCGCATCCAGAGGCCGGCGGCCGCCACGATCGCCAGGAAGGCGAGGCCGACCACGAAGGCCAGCAAGGCCGAGGGGCCTGGGCGCAGCCGGGACAGCGCGCGCGCCGCCGCCTCCCGCTCCCCCTCGACGCCCGACGCTGCGAGCCGGACCGCCTCGACGCGGGCCGCGCGCCAGTCCCCGGCGCCGAGCAATCCCTCGAGCCGCTCCTCGGCGGCACCTTTCCGTTCCTTGCGAGCCACGCCGGAAATCTAGCAGAGGTGTAGTACGTTTCCCACGCGCCATGCGCCGACGCACCTTCCTCCAGATGGCCGCCCTCGGCGCCGGGTCCCTGGCCCTCCCCCGCCCCACCCCCGCCATGGGCGACGCCTCGCGGGTCGCCATCGGCCAGATCGAGCACGGCGGCCGGTGGAATCCCCGCCCCTCGGCCCTGCGCCGCCTCTCCTGGGAACTCGCCCAGCGCACCAGCATCGACTCGGCCGCGGACGGCGTCCCGCTGCGGCTCTCCGGCAGCACGGTCCACCTCCACCCGTTCCTCTACCTGGCCGGCGACGGGGCGCTGCCCCCTTTCCCCGAGGCCGACCTGGGGGTGCTGCGGCGCCATCTCCAGTACGGCGGCTTCCTGCTGGTCGACGCGGCCGACGGCTCGGACGGGTCCGGCTTCGACGCCGCGGTCCGGAGGGAGCTGCAGCGGCTGCTCCCGGCGTCGCCGCTCACCCGCGTCCCCCGCGATCACGTCCTCTACAAGAGCTTCTACCTGCTCGACCACCAGGGGGGGAGGGTCCTCACCCGCCCCTGGCTGGAGGGGCAGGTCGTGAACGGGCGCCTGGCCGTCGTCTACTCGCAGAACGACCTGGGCGGCGCCTGGGCCCGGGGGCAGCTCGGCGACTGGGAGTACGACTGCACTCCGGGTGGAGAGCCGCAGCGCGAGACCGCCTTCCGGCTGGGCGTGAACCTGGCCATGTACGCGCTCTGCACCGATTACAAGGACGACGCCGTCCACCTGCCCTTCATCCTGCGGCGCCGGAGCTAGGACCTGCCCCCGATCCACGAATCCTGGCGCCTCGCCCTCCTCGCGCCCTGGCCCCGCTGGGTCCTCGCCGCCGCCGTGCTGGCCGCGCTGGCGTCGGTCGTGCTCGCCTGGCGAGGGCTGCGCGGCGAGACCGTCCCGGGACGCCGGGCGGCGCTGGTCGGGCTGCGCGCCGTGGCCGCGCTGGCCGCGCTCTTCCTCCTCGCCGAGCCAGCCCTGCGGGTGGTCCAGACCACGCGGGTGCGCAACCGCCTGGCCGTCATGGTGGACCGGTCCCGCTCGATGAACTTCCCGGTCGAGCCGGGCGGGGAGACGATGGTCCAGGCGGCCGCTCGCTTCGTCGCCGCCAGCCGCCCGGGCCTCGACGCGCTCGCCGCCGACGCGACCGTGGAGGGCTGGGGGTTCGCCCGCGATGCCTGGCCCATGGACCTCGCCGCCCTCTCCCGCCCCGACCCGGCCACCGGCGGCGCCACCGACGCGCTCGGCGCGCTGCGGGCCGCCGCGGGAGGCTCGGGGGCTCCCGGCCGGCGGCTGGCGGGCGTCCTGCTCGTCACCGACGGCGCCGACAACGGCGCCCTGGCGGCGGGCCTCTCCGGCCAGCCCCGCGCCGACCTGCTCGCGCTGGGCGTCCCCGTGAACGTGGTGGCGGTCGGCAACGACGCCCCTCGCGACCTCGCCGTGGAGCGGGTGG
>DAIEMM010000063.1 GCA_027349605.1 Anaeromyxobacteraceae bacterium | reverse complement strand
AGGCGGCGGCGATGGCCGAGGCCTCCACGATGGTGGCGAACCCGGTGAGGACCACCACCACCACCAGGGTGGGCAGCCCCAGGTCCCACTTGGCCTGCCAGAGGGAGCGAAGCGCCTCGAGGGGCTGGAACTTCTGGCGCGGGGCCTTGCAGCGCACGCCCACGAAGACCCCGTATGCGGCGACCAGCACGATCATGAGGATGCCGGGGACGAGGCCGCCGATGAAGAGGTCCTCGATGGCCGTGCCCGCCACCACTCCGTAGAGAATGACGGGTAGTGAAGGGGGGAAGAGGAGTCCGAGGGACCCGGCGGCGGTGACCAGCCCGACCGAGAAGCCCTCCGGGTAGCCGTCGTCGAGCAGCGCGGGCAGCAGGAGCCCGCCCAGCGCCAGGATGGTGACGCCCGAGGCGCCGGTGAAGGTGGTGAAGAGCGCCGCCACCGCCACGGCCATGATGGCGAGGCCGCCGGGCATCCAGCCGAAGAGGCCGCGGTAGGCCCGCACCAGACGCTGGGCGGCACCCCCCTCGGCGAGCACGTATCCGGCCACGGTGAGGAGCGGGATGGCGGCCAGGGTGGGGGAGGAGACCAGCGTGAAGGTCTGGGTGGGGACGGCCGCCACCGGCGTCATGTCCTTCACGAAGAGCACCATGGCGGTGCCCGCCATGCCCACGAAGACCGGCGCGCCGAGCAGGAAGGCGATGGCCACCGCCGAGCCGAAGGTCCAGACGATGGCTCCGGTGGAGGCGAGCGGGCCGAGCATCCGGCCGAGCCCCGCCGCCAGCGCGGCGAATCCGCGGCCGGGCGCCCCCAGTGCGTCGAGCGGCCAGCTTCCCGGGTCGGGGAGCGAGGCCTCGCTCCACAGGAAGGTGAGGAAGACCACCGACAGGCCGGCCAGGCGGAGCACCCAGCGGCGGGAGGCCGGGGGCGTCCGCCAGGCGAAGACCAGCGACATGCCGGCGAGCGTGACCGGCATCACCGACATGCTCCACCAGAAGGGGATGCCCCCCACAACCATCCTCGACTCGCTCTCCACGTGAACGAGGCGCGCCGAGGCGTAGGCCAGGACCGCGGTCACCGCCGCGGCCACCCAGCCGGTGAAGACCTTCACGGCCTCGCGAGCCGACCCGTCGGGGAAGAGGTCGAGGGTGGTGAGGTGGAGGTGCTTGCCGTACCTGGCGGCGAGCAGCGCACCCAGGAAGCCGACCCAGAGGGTGAGGTGCTGCACCAGCACGGTGGCGCTGGGGATCGACTCTCCGGTGAAGCGCCGCCAGATCGAGGACACCACCGGCAGTGCGACCATGGCGAGGAGCGCGACCACCACGAAGAGATCGCCGGCGGCCTTGCCCGTCCGCTTCAGGAGAGCCCCCGCCCGCCGGAGCGGCCCGCCCGGGACTGCGCCGCCGGCCCCCGGAGGGGTCGTGGGGTCGGGAGCTTGAACGGTTCCGGTCATGGGCACGTCATGAAGGTGGGCGTTGACCCCGGGCGAAGTGGCGCTTAGAAGTAACACGCGATCAACCGTGAAACCCCGGAAAAATAGGCTGCTCGTGGCGGCGATGGCGCCGCTCCTCCTCCTCGGTTGCGCGACCACCGGGGCCAAGATAGCCGCGGGCGCGTTCACCAGCTCCGGCGACACCTTCGCCCGGGACGACGACCCGCAACTCGTCCGCGACGCCGTTCCGTTCGCGCTGAAGACGATGGAGTCCCTGCTCGCGACCATCCCCGACGACGTCGGCCTGCTCCGCACCCTCACCTCCGACTTCACCCAGTACGGTTACGCCTTCGTCCAGCAGGACGCCGACATCGCCGAGCTGGAGGGGAGGACCGCCGAGGCCCGGGCCGACCGGGATCGGGCGCGGAAGCTCTTCCTGCGCGCCCGCGACTACGGCCTCCGCGGACTCGACGAGCTCTACCCGGGCATCTCCTTCCGCCTCCGGGCCGCGCGCGATCTCGGCCCGGCGCTCGACCGCGTGAAGAAGAAGGACGCCGACCTGCTCTACTGGACGGCCGCGGCCTGGGCGCTGGCCATCTCCGACGGAAAGTCGGACATGCAGCTCGTCTCCGAGCTCCCGGCTCCGGTGGCCATGATGCGCCGGGGGCTGGCTCTCGACGAGACGTTCGGGCAGGGCGCCTTCCACGAGTTCTTCATCACCTACGAGGGCGGCCGGAGCGTGGCCGACGGCGGAGGGCCCGCCGTGGCGCGCAAGCACTTCGAGCGGGCCATGGAGCTCTCGGGCGGCAAGAAGGTCGGGCCACGGGTGGCCTGGGCCGAGGCCTCGCTGGTGCAGGAGCAGGACCGGGCCGCTTTCGAGGCCGAGCTCCGCGAGGTCCTGGCCTTCGACGTCGACTCGGCGCCCGAGTACCGGCTCGCGAACCTGATCGCCCAGCGGCGCGCCCGCGTGCTGCTGGCCCGCGTCGACGACCTCTTCGCCTGATCCTCGCGAACCCCAGGAGACCCGCCGTGAAGAAGACCCTCCTCGCCGCCTTGCTGCTCGCCGCCGCGTCTCCCGCACTCGCCCAGCCGCAGGTCCAGATCAAGCTGGGCACGCTCGCGCCCAACGGCTCCACCTGGCACGAGCTCCTCAAGGAGATGGCCGAGCGGTGGAGCCAGGCCTCCGGGGGCAGCGTGAAGCTGCGCGTCTACGCCGGCGGCACGCAGGGCAACGAGGGGGAGATGGTCCGCAAGATGGCCATCGGGCAGCTGCAGGGCGCCGCCGTCACCACGGTCGGCCTGCACGACATCGCCGCCGAGCCGCAGGCCCTCGCCGTCCCGCTCATGTTCGACTCCGCCGCCGAGCTCCAGAAGGCGCTGCCGGTGCTGGAGCCGAAGCTCGACGCCATCCTCGAGAAGAAGGGCTACGTGCCGCTCACCTGGGGCGCCATCGGGGCCATCAAGCTCTTCTGCACCAAGGCCTTCAGGACGCCGGCCGAGGCCGCAGGGGCCAAGATCTTCGCCTGGGAAGGCGATCCCGGGAGCGTGAAGGCCTGGAAGGCCGCCGGGTTCAACCCGGTGGTGCTCTCCTCCACCGACGTCATCACCTCGCTGCAGACCGGGATGATCGAGTGCATCCCCAACGTGCCGCTCTACGTGCTGACGGCCCGTCTCTTCGAGAAGGCCCCGTACATGATCGACGTGAACTGGGGATGGCTGGTCGGCGCCACCGTGGTGCGCAAGGACGCCTGGGAGAAGATCCCCGCCGACCTGCGCCCCAAGCTGCTCGCCATCGCCAAGGAGCTCGGCAAGAAGGTCGACGTCGAGGTGGCCCGGCTCAACGGCGAGGCGGTCGCCGCCATGGAGAAGCAGGGACTCAAGGTGGTGAAGGCCGACGCCACCGCCTGGCGGGCGACGGCGGAGAAGTCCTGGCCGGTGGTGCGCGGCGAGGTCGTCCCGGCGGCCTTCTTCGACGAGGTGAAGGCCCTCAGGGACGCGCAGCGGGCCGGGAAGAAGTAGCCGCCGCGCGGGCCTGCGCGGCGAAGGCCACCACGTCCCGTCGCAGGTCCGGGCAGGCGAGGATCAGGGTCAGGTGGCCGCGGGGATACGCGCGGACCGGCGTGTTCCAGGCCCGCGCCAGCGCGGCGGCGCCACCCACCGCGACGACGTCGTGCCGGCCTCCGGCCACGAGCAGGCGCGTCGCCGTCGGGATCCGGTGCAGGGGCGAGAGCCAGCCGAGCCGCCTCTCCAGCTCCTCCCGGCCGGGCATCGGCGCTCCTGCCCGCTCGGCCAGGGCGGCGTAGCGCCGGCCGATGGCGGTCTCCCGGAAGACCG
>DAIEMM010000054.1 GCA_027349605.1 Anaeromyxobacteraceae bacterium | reverse complement strand
CGAGAGGTCGCGCGGGCCGAGCAGGTTGCGCACCTCGACCCCGGTGAAGTCGCGGGTCGCCATGGCCGCGGCCGCCGCCGCTCCGATGTCCCGCGTGGCGATCATGGCCATCTTCACGTCGGGCGCGATGGCCCCGCCGTTCACTCCCTGGTGGCGGATGATGGGCAGGCTCGCGTGGAGGTTCTCGAAGAAGTAGCCGGGGCGGAGCAGCAACACGGCCACGCCGAGCTTCCGCAGCCGCTCCTCCTGCGCGTGGAGGCCGGCGATCGGCCCCGTCCCCGCCGGCAGATCGGCGCCCACGCTGGAGAGGAACACCACCCGCCTCACGCCGGCCTGCCGGAGCGCCTGCACGGTCGCCTCCCCGATGCGGTCCTGGTGCGCGCGGAAGTCGGGGGCGCGAACGTCGGGTGGAATGAGCGTGTAGGCGGTCTCGGCGCCCGTGAAGGCCCGGGCCAGGAAGGAGGCGTCGGAGGCGTCGCCCACCGCCGCCTCGGCCCCTCGCGCCACGAGCGTCGCGAGCTTCCTCTCGTCCCGCCCCACCACCCGTACCTTCTCGCCCCGGGCGAGCAGCGCCTCGGCCGTGACCCGCCCCGTGTTCCCGCTCGCGCCCATCACCGTGATCATGCGCGCCTCCCGTCGTTGCCGTGCACCATGTCCCTACTCCCGCGTCGCGGTGGCCTCCATCACGGTCTGCCACTTCCCGTCCTGCCCGAGGATCGACCAGGTGGACGTGTAGGACTTCTTCCCGGCCTGCTTCATCACGTACCGTGACTTCACCAGCTGGCCGCCCATCCTCGACTCGTCCTCGTACGTCCAGACCCCGTCGGCCAGGGTGCCGCGCGGGATGGTGGCCCAGGCCACGGGGGAGTTGTCCACGCCGTAGTAGAGGTACGCCTTCTCCTCGGTGCTGTAGCTCATGATCCCGAGCGATGCGCTCGGCCCCATGGGCCCCTTGCCCTTCCCCTTGCAGATCACCGCGTACTTGCCGGTGAACCACTCGCAGCTCTCCCTGGACGTGAACTTCCCGCCGGGCATGAGGGGCGTCTCCTTCACCTCCCCGGCGACCTTCCACTTGCCGACGAAGTACCCCAGCTTCTCGACCTCCGGTCCGGGCCTGGGGGCCTTGTCCTCCGCCCTGGCGACGTACGCGGCGGAGACGAGCAACGCCATCGCGATCCAGCTCCGTTTCATGTCGATCCTCCCTCTGGGCCACTTTCCTAGCGGGCGGGTTCGGCCGCGCAACGGCGATTTTCCCGCCGTCGCCCCGCCGCGATCAGCGTCCGCTGACCCGCCACCTGGATGGGCTATGCTGCCCGGGCAAGCGGGGAGGAACGAAATGAACCGGATTGCTCGTGGAACCCGGCTGCCGCTCGCGCTCCTGATGGCCGCGTCACCCGTCACCGCCCGTGCCACGGACGACCCGTGCGCATCCGACACCGCCCGCTGGTGTGACGGCAAGTCACCGACCGACCTGGCCTCCTGCCTGCAGTCGCACCGCGCGGACCTCCCCGGCTCCTGCCAGGACTACGTGGAGTGGGCGATGGTCAGCGTCCAGTCCCCCATCCAGGACTGCCAGCCCGAGGCGTCTACATCTGCCTGCTCCACAGGGGCAAGGGCCTGTCGCCCGCCTGCCGCAAGGCGATGATTCGCTGAGCCCTGGTGGTTCGAACCTTCTCGCCGCCGCGCTGCTGGTGGCCGCCCTTCACGCTGGCGAGCGTGATGGAGACCGCCGGCCCGCAGGCCGTGCTGGACAAGATCGGCGTCGACGCCACCGGCCAGGTGTTCAACTCCATCGTGGCCATCGAGCAGATGCGGGGGAAGGAGATGAACCCCTTCGTGAAACCGGGCGCCATCGCCACCACGAGCCTCGTCGAGGGCAATACCGCCGAGGAGAAGTGGGCGCGCATCCTGGCCATCCACGAGGCCTTCGCCGGGCGAAGGCTCACCGTCGACGAGGAGGTGTACCGTTCCGAGGCCGCCACCAACGAGCGCAACCAGGCCATCGCCCGGCTCATGCACGCCTACGGGCGGCTCTACTTCGACCCTGTCGCCTCCACCGACGTCTACACCCGGCAGTGCTCCATCTCGGTCGCCGCGTCCGACCTGGCGGTGATGGCGGCCACCCTGGCGAACGGGGGGCGCAACCCGGTCACCGGCAAGCAGGTCGTCTCCCGACGACGTCTGGCGCATCCTCGCGGTCATGGCCACGGCCGGCCCGTACGCCGTGAAGGCGAGGAAGCCGTAGCGCGGCCCGGACTACTGCCCGCGCTTCACGAGGGACGCGAGGCTCGAGACGTCGATGGTCCGCGCCTTCTCGGCGATCTGGCCGGAGTACTGGCCGGCCATCCCGCGCGCCTCCTGGAGCATCCGCTGGAAGACCTCCTTCAGCTTGGCGGCGTCGATGCGACGCCCGCTGGCGTAGTACTCGCGGGCGACCTGGCCCAAGGCGTAGGTGGTGGCGAAGGCGACGCCGGAGCTGACCGCCTGCCGCCCCAGTCCTCCCAGCATGCGGCCGCCGATCGACCCGAGGATCCCGCCGAGGATCCTGCGGCCCACCTGCTCCACCGCCTGCCCGGTGACCCCGGCTCCCACCGTGGCGAGCAGCTCGGTGACGTGGCCGCGATCGAGCGCGTACCCGTGCGCCAGCCCCACGTCGTACACGAGCCGCATCTGCAGCGGGATGATGGCCATGGTGGCGAGCGACTCGGGCAGCAGCTCCAGCGCGCCATTCAGGATGGCGGCGTTCAGGATCCTGGCGTCGAGCGCGGCCCGGTCGGGCTTCTGGGGAGACGCGGGAGCCGTCACCGGCGTGGTGAGCAACACCTGGGTCTGGCGCTCGAGCTCCGCCGCCGGCGCGGCGTCCACGCCGAGGAGCCCCCGGAGCCGTTCCAGGAATGCCCGCTCCGCCTCGGAGCGCACCCCGTCGGACTCGGCCACCGCCACCGCCATCTCGTAGGCGAACCGCCGCGACTCGGCGGTGGAGAGGGTGGCGGCAGCGTCCTCCACCGTGCGCTTCTCGACCAGCACCGCCTGGTACGCCGAGGGGAGGCCCGGAATCCCACCCCCGGCGAGCCCGTCGGCGACGCGCCGGATCTGCTCCCGTTCCGCATCGGCGGGGGCGCCGTCGGCGAAGGCGGCGTGGATGGCGATGGCGAGGACCGCGCTGCTCTCCCGTTCGTTCATGGGCCCGATCCTAGTACGCTCCACCCCCACATGCCTCTCCCCTTCCTTCCGCTCCTGCTCCTCCTGCTCATCGCCCCGGCGGCCGCGGAGGAACGCTCTCCCATTCCGGGAGTGCGGATGGACACGGCCGGCCCGCCGCCGGCCCTGCTCGCCGACCCCCGGGGGCCCCCTCCTTCGGTGGCCTCGGCCTGGATCGACGGGTACTGGCAGTGGGCGAAGGGGCGGTGGTCCTGGGTCTCCGGGGAATGGGCGACGCCTCCGGGCCGCCCCCCGTACGCCTGGGTTCCCGCCCGTTGGACCCGCGACGACCGCGGCTTCACCTTTCACGAACCCCACTGGCGGCCGGCCTCCGGGTCCCCGGGACGCATCCACGAGCCGCCGTTCGTCCCCCTGGCCTTCTCACCGGCGCCTCCCCCTCCACTCCTCGTCGAGGTGCCCGGGCCCGCTCCCTCCCGGGACGCCGTCTGGATCCCGGGATTCTGGAGCTGGACGGGGAGCCGCTTCGCCTGGGTGTCGGGAGACTGGTCGGCGCCGTACCCCGGCCATTCCTGGGTGGAAGGGCACTGGAGCCGGTCGGGGCGCGGATTCAGCTGGGTGCCAGGTCGCTGGCGACGCTCCTGAGGGCGCCCACCCGACCCGCCCGGTGCGAAGCGGGGTCAGGCCCTTTGCACCAGCTCGTCGGTCTCCGCGAGGAGCAGCCATTCTGCGGGGAACCGCTCGGCCGCCGCACGAAGTCGTTCGGCCTCGGCCGGGTCGGACCGTCCGGACTCCCGGAGGTGGCGGACGGCGGCGTAGAGCTCGGCGACCCCCGCGGGAAGCGCCGCTGCCTTCCTGGCCCGCGCGAGGGCCTCTCCTTCCCCTTCGGCGAATCCCGACGTCGCCCCGAACCAGCGGTCCCAGGTTCCCGGGTCGGCGGGCCCGCTGGCCACCGAGGGCAGCGAGCGGGCGAGGAGGAGCCTGCATCCGGGCGGGACCTCGAGCGGCCGCTCCCCCATCCAGGCCCGAAGGTCCAGGACTTCCCGTCCGTCCACCGAGAGACCCTCGAGCGCGAGCCCGGTGGGAAGGTCGACCCGGAAGCGGCCCGGTGGGACCGCCGCGTCGAGGCCCGTCGCCACGAGCGCCGGCCCGTCGATCGGCCGCCCTTCGGCCACGCCTCCCCGGGAGATCGTCAGGGGACCCTCCACCTGCACGAGCGCGGTGTGCAGGCCGGGCCCGGCGGGCCGCTCCCCCGGGACGAGCCGGACCACCCGGCCGGTCACCTCCAGCCCGCTCGAGAGGGCCACGTGGTTCACCGTGCCGGCGCGCAGCGCCTCCGCGAGCCCGTGGTCCCCGCCGACCCTCCAGGCCATTCCGGAGGAGAACTCCTCCAGCACATCGAAGAGGGCGTCGAGGTCGGGGGTCACGAAGAGGCGCGGCTGCATCTCGGTGATGTCGTAGCCCACGTCGGCGCAGGCCGCGGTGAGCGGCTCCTTCCGGACCGCGGAGGAGAGGCAATGGAGCGACTCGCCGAGGGACGAGAGCAGGCCGGCCCCGTAGAGGCGCGGCCGCTCCAGGGGTCCGACGAGCCCGTACTCCGCGGTCCACCAGTAGAGACGGCTGGCCCGGGTGCTCTCGGAGGCCTCGCGCTGGCCGGCGGATGCGGCCGCGAGCCGTTCCCCGGCGAGGAGAAGCTCGTCCGGAGTGGCCTCGGGATCCTCCTTCGCGATCGAGAGCCGCCGGATCGCCTGGAAGATCGCCTCGTCGGCCGCGCTGGCGATGGCCTTCCCGCCCACCTCGCCGCAGCGGCGGACGTACTCCGCGTAGCGGGGGTCCGCCAGGATGGGCGCGTGTCCGGCGCTCTCGTGGACGATGTCCGGAGCCGGGGTGTACGCGACGTGCTCGTGGGAGCGGATGTCGGCGGCGATGGCGAGCACGCGACGGCTCTGCAGCTCGGTGAAGACGGAGGGCGGGATGAAGCCGCGCACCGCCACCGCCGACCAGCCGAAGCGGGAGAGCCTCTCGTTCATCTCGTCGAGCCGGGGGATCCTCTCGGTCCCGATCCCGGTCGCATCGAGCCCGCGGGCGTAGCTCTCGTGGGCCCGGTCGCGGAGCTGGACGACGAGGCGGCGCAGGACGTGGCGCCATACCGCATGGTCGCGCGGCGTGTACGCGTCCCAGTCCTGGTCGACCACGAACCGCCGCAAGTGCGCCGGCAACGCGTCCGTGGCCCGCTCCGTCGGAGTCAGAGGCCGCCTCCATCTCCCTCGCCGCCGGGGTTTCTAGCCGAATCAGGACCGTCTTTCTCCTGTATTTTCACGCACCTTTTGCAGTCCGGAGGCCTCCGGCCGCAAGTTCGTCCGGCACCCTCGGGGTCCAAATCTCCGTGAACAGGGAGGTTCGACCACGGGCAAGGAATGGCGCGAGACGTGCAGGTTGCGCCCGGCACACATCCTTCGCCCTCCCCAACCCCGAACCCTGGAGAATCCGATGGCCAACAAGATCGTGACCGACGACTGCACCAACTGCGGCGCCTGCGAGCCGGAGTGCCCCAACACCGCAATCACCTCGGGTGACGACTCCTACGTGATCGACGCCGAGAAGTGCGACGAGTGCGC
>DAIEMM010000049.1 GCA_027349605.1 Anaeromyxobacteraceae bacterium | reverse complement strand
GGACCCCGTACTGGCCGCGCTCGATGACCTCGCCGGCTGGAGCCTTCGAAGTCGGGCCTCCACATCCTGCGAGCGAGATGGCGAGCAGGACGGCCGCGAGGCCGGTCCGCACCAGACGACGAAAAGCCATGATTCCCCCGGGGAGGGCGGTGGATTGACTGAACGCGTGGCTGCCCCGGAGGAGTGGACACGTTGGGGGGGGGTGGGCAGCAATGCGCGGTGCAGTCGGATGCATGTCGTGCGCCACCATGGATCGGCACCGAGCATCGGCTTCCAGACCAGGATGATTGGAATTCCTGGTGATTTCACGAAGCGGATGGGCGTCTCCTCCTGTGGCACCTGCGTCATTCGACCCATGACCCGTGCGTGTTGCCCCACCCGGGGTTGGTCGACGGAGGAAGGCCCACCGAATCCTTCGCTGCCCGCCGGGCTCTCACCCCCGATGCCCATCTACGAATACGCCTGCAAGGCTTGCGACCGGACCTTCGAGGAACTCGTCATGCGTCGCTCCGACGAGGACGACGTCCGCTGCCCGAAGTGCAAGGGCAAGCGGGTCGAGAAGCTCGTGTCGCGTCCGGCGGCGGCCCGCAGCGGTGGGGACGGCGGCTCGGCCGCCTCCTCGGCCAACTGCGGCCCCGTCGGTTGAGCCATCTGACCTCCGCGCGGTCGCGCGGAACCAGGAATCACCCGATAGCGCTCGACGGTCGCGACCTCGCCCCCCGGGGCATGGCGCGATAGGATCCCGTCGGACATGCGAACCCATCGCGCAAGCGACTTCACGCTGGAGTTCGTCGGCGACGTGCTCCAGCGGCAGGGAATCCTGCGGGAAGAGGACCGGAAGACGGCCTCCGCCCGGGAGAACGTGCAGCGGGCCAAGCTGCTCCGCGAGACCGCCGGGAAGGGGGGCCGCGCCCTCCGCCGGGCCGATCTCTCCCCCGTGGAGTTGCTCGCCTCGTTCGCCTTCCCGGACGCCCGGCGCGAGGCCGATCGCATCGACGAGGACAAGATCACGAAGGTGCTGGCCGAGGTCATCGGCCTGCCCTACGTGAAGATCGACCCGCTCAAGCTCGACGTCCAGCTCATCACGCGGACGCTCTCCCGTCCCTTCGCCCGCAAGCACGCGGTGCTGCCGCTCGAGAGGCGGAGCGGGACCTTGGTGGTGGCCACCGCGAACCCGTTCGACCGTGAGCTCTTCGAGAACCTCCACGGCCTCACCGGCATGGCCATCGAGCCGGTGCTCTCCGCCCCGGCCGACATCCACCGGGCCATCGCCGAGATCTACGGCTTCCGCGAGCAGATCCAGGAGGCCCAGATCCAGGTCGGCGGAGGGATCGTCGACGTCGGCAACCTGGAGCAGTTCGTCAACCTCTCCGGGCTGGAGGTTCTGGAGGCCTCGAGCGAGCCCATCGTGGCCGCGGTGGAGTACCTCTTCCACTACGCGTTCGAGCAGCGGGCCAGCGACATCCACGTCGAGCCGCGGCGGGACGAGACCATCATCCGCATGCGGATCGACGGCGTCCTGCACCCGGTCTACCGGATCCCCAAGGGCGTGCACGGCGCCATCGCCAACCGGCTCAAGATCATGAGCCGGCTCGACATCGCCGCCCGCCGCCCGCAGGACGTGCGCATCCGGACCGCCCGCGGGGACACCGAGATGGAGCTGCGCGTCTCCACCATCCCCACCGCGTTCGGCGACAAGATCGTGGTGCGCGTGCTCGACCAGCAAGTCTTGGTGCGCGACCTGTCCGAGCTGGGCTTCCTCCCCGACGAGCGCGACCGCTTCGAGCGCTGGCTGGAGCGCCCGCACGGCCTGGTGGTCGTCACCGGCCCGACCGGATCGGGCAAGACCACCACGCTCTACTCCGCGCTGGAGGCGCTGGCCTCGCCCGAGATCAACATCGTGACCATCGAGGACCCCATCGAGATGGTTCACGAGGAGTTCAACCAGATCGCGGCCAACCCCAAGACCGGCACCGGGTTCGCCGACGCCCTGCGCCACGTGCTGCGGCAGGACCCGGACGTCGTGATGGTCGGGGAGGTCCGCGACGGGGAGACCGCCACCCAGGCGGTGCAGGCGTCCCTCACCGGCCACCTCGTGCTCACCACCCTCCACACCAGCGACGCCGTGGGCGCGGTGGCCCGCCTGCGCGACCTGGGCGTCCCGGGCTTCCTCATCGCCGCCACGCTCACCGGCGTGGTGGCCCAGCGGCTCGTGCGCGGCGTCTGCCCGAACTGCGCCGAGGACGTGCTCCTCACGGCCGACCAGGTGGCCGAGCTGGGCGTGCGCCATCCGGAGGAGCACGCCGGCAAGCTCATCGCCCGCCGCGGCGTGGGCTGTCCCAAGTGCCGCTACACCGGCTTCTTCGGGCGAACCGGGCTCTTCGAGATCCTTTCCATCAACCACCGCCTGCGCCACCTCATCGCCGAGGGCGCGACCCCGGAGGTGCTGGCTCGCACCGCCCGGCAGGACGGGCTGCGCACGCTGCGCGAGCACGCGGTGCTCAAGGTGGCCTCGGGGGCGACCTCCTTCGAGGAGGCCATGCGCTCCACCGCCGATTCGGAGGGAGCATGAGGAAGCCCGAGGCGGAGGTGGGGGAGCTCTGGGCGGCGGGTTCGCCCATCGTCTACCTGGTCACCGTGGAGGAGGCCCGGGCGGTGGCGGTCTGCCGCGCCGCCGCCGACGCCATCGACGCCAACGTGGCGGTCTGGTCGAGCGAGCGGGGCCTCGAGCCCATCGCACCGGAGGCGCGGACGCCCATCGCCGCCATCCAGGCGGTGCTCAAGGCGCCGGCGCCCTTCCTGGCGGTGCTCCTCGACTTCCACGAGGCCCTGGCCGATCCCGCGGTGGTCCGCACGATCCGGGACGCGCTCCCGCGGCTCACCGCCGAGGGGCGCTGCCTGGCCATCGTCGCGCCCCGCCTGGCCTTGCCCGAGGGGCTCGTCTCGGAGGCCGCCGTCCTGCGGCTGCCGCTCCCCGGCGAGGACGAGCTCACCACGCTCCTCGACGGGCTCTCCGCGGTCGGCGCGTCGAGGCCCGACGACCGCCACCGGGTCCTGGTGGCGGCGCGAGGACTCACCGAGACGCAGGCCCGTCGCGCCTTCCTCCGGGCGCTCCACGCCGACCCGGCGCTGGGGCGGAAGGCCTCGGACATGGTCCTGGAGGAGAAGAAGCGGATCCTGGCCAGGGACCTCGGGCTCGAGCTGGTCGAGACGCTGGAGGCGGCCGACGCGCTGGGCGGCCTCGAGAGCTTCAAGTCGTGGATGGAGGAGCGGGCCCAGGCCTTCGCCCCCGACGCCCGCCGCTTCGGGCTGCCTGCGCCTCGCGGGGTGCTGCTGGTGGGCGTCCAGGGCTGTGGGAAGTCGCTCGCCGCGAAGGTGGCGGCATCGCAGCTGGGCGTGCCGCTCCTGCGTCTCGACCTGCCCCGGGTGATGGGAGCGGCCGAGGGTGCCGAGGAGAACCTGGCCCGCGCGCTGGCGGCCGCGGAGGCGGTCGCCCCGGTCGCCGTCTGGGTGGACGAGATCGAGAAGGCCTTCGCGGGGAGCGGACCGGGGCAGGGGTCCGACTCGCGGGCGGCC
>DAIEMM010000047.1 GCA_027349605.1 Anaeromyxobacteraceae bacterium | reverse complement strand
GCCTCGTCGAGCAGGACGAGCGCCGCCTGCCGGTCGTTCTCGACCCGGTCGCGGGCGGCGACGAGCCGCGCCAGGACCGGCCCCCCGTCCGGCTCGAGCGCATCGGCCAGCGCCCGGGCCCCGAGCACGGTCTCCAGGAGCTTCCCGGGGACCACGGCAGGTCCGGGTCCGGTCGCCGCAGCCCAGGTGACGTCGGCGTCGGAGCCGTCGTCGCGTGCCAGCGTGAGCGCCAGGTTGGCGCGTCCCGCGCCCCGGGTGATCTTCACCAGGAACCGGTGCGTGCCCGCCGGGAGGTCGATCCTGGCGAGCTGCACGGCCGAGGGCCACCCCGCCCAGGCGCGCCGCTCCACCACCGGCCTTCCGTCGAGGAAGACCCGGATGGACGCGGTGGTCCCGACGGCGAGCAGGTAGCGCCCGCCCCGCGCCAGCGCGGCGTCGGCTGCCACGTACCAGACGTCGCCGGGCTCGGTCTCTCCGTCGAGGGAGAAGGCGCCGTCCGGGGCCGGCAGGAGCCTCGCCCCCGCGGGCGGCCAGGCGCCTTGCTCGGGTGGAAACGGCCGCTCGAGATCGAGGGCGTGGTAGGCGCCGAAGGGGCCGGCCAGCGTCCAGGTGTTCGCGACGCCGTTCCGGGCGCGCAGGATCGCCGCCTCGGGGAAGGCGCCCCGCATCTCCGCGATGGCGGCGCGGACCACCCTCGCGCGGTAGGCAGCCGTCCCCGACAGGCTCGAGCTCCCGAGCGCGCGGGCCAGCGCCGCATCCACCCGGTCGGCCACCGGCGGGGAGGCGAGCGAGAGCTCCCCGAGCCGCCGCAGCGCCACCAGGGCCAGCGGGTGGCGGGGCGCACCCGCGACGAGGGCCAGGAGCGCACCCGCCTCGGCGTGCTCGTCGAGCGAGCGCTCGGCCAGCATGGCCTCGCCGAGGAGGGGCCAGGGGTCCGACGGGTCGTGCGCCGCGTCGGCGCGGAACCGGACCGCCGCCGCGGCCGGGTCGCCGCGCAGGAGCCAGGCGTCGAATCCGGACGGGCCCAGGCGGGCCGAGGCCCGGAGCGGAAACCCTGCCACCAGGGCGAGGAGGAGAAGCGCCGGGGCGGCGCGGCGGAGCGTGGTCACGGCTTCCTCCCGTCGACGCGCACGAGCCGCACGGTGCGGAGGAGGGCGCGGTCCACCCCGGCCAGGAACTCCCGGAAGGCCGGGTAGTCGGCGGCGGAGATGCGCCGCGACGAGACCCGGAGCGATCCCCGGGCGACGAGCGCGCCGTCCTCCACCTGCAGCGAGACCGACCACGAGCCGAACGGTCCCTCGCCCCGCTCGGGCACCGGCAGGGCGGCGGGGGCCATCCCGGCCGGCAGTTCCCACCGGAGCGCGAAGCGATTCTCGAAGGGGCTCGGGAGGACGAGGTCGTAGCGGCGCGTCGACGCGGGTGCCCAGCTCTCCATCCAGCTCTGCCCCTGCCCGAAGGGAGCGAGCGCGAGGCCGCCGTTCTCGGGGCGCGCCAGGCGGGGCACGGCGACCCGGAACCGCACCGTCACGTCCTCCTCGAGGCGCGAGAGGTCGTTCGTCTCCACCGACTCGACGCGGAGCCCCGGGAAGGTGCGGGCGAAGCTGCGTTCCAGCGCGGCGCGACGTCCGCTCTCCGACCGGTAGCCACGCCGGAAGTCGGGCGCCTGCACGCCCGCCACGGCGATGCTCCCCTCGGCGGTGGCCGACCCGTCGGCGGCGAGCGTGCCCCGCAGTTCCGTGGCGATGCGGTCGTCCCCGGGGACGGCCTCCGGGATGGTCCGGAAGGTGGGCGGCGCACCCGGGTTCACCACCAGCACGGAGGCGCCGCGGTCCTCGGCGGGAAGCTCCCGCGAGCCGGAGCCGGTGGCCGTCCCGTCGAGCCACAGGTCGAGCTCCGGGACGTAGAGGATGGCGTGGTTGAAGACCGCCAGCGAGGCCGGCGCGGGCGGCAGGTTTCCCAGCCGGCGCATGCGCAGGAGCACGATCCGCGAGTCGATGCCGGCCGCCTCGAGCAGGGCGTGCATCAGGCTCGCCTTGTCCTTGCAGTCGCCGAAGCGCCGCGTGAGGACCTGCTCCACGGGGTAGGGCTTGAAGCCGTGGATGCCGAACTCGAGCCCGACGTAGCGGGTGTTCGTGACCACCTCGTCGTAGACCGCCTTCACGACCTCCCGCCGCATCTCCGGCTCGCCGAGACCGGCGTTCTCCGGACGGGCCCGCACCTCGGCCACGATGCGGGCCGCGGCGGCGCGGACGCCCGGGCCGGGGCGAAGCTGCTCGCGCACCAGCCCCTCGTAGAACCGGGCCACGTCGTCCCAGGAGGCGTAGGTGGAGACGTGGGCCGCGGCGGAGGACTCGGACGAGCCGGGCATCCCGGGCTCGGGCACGAGGCGCGGCAGGTCGGTGGCGGTCCACCGGTACTCGCGGAGCCCGCCCGGCAGGTCCTTCACGGAACGGGACAGGCCCGGGAGGGCCGGATCGCTCGCGTAAATGGGGCGCGAAGCCGGGGCGAGCAGCACGTAGTCCATCCGCTCCTTGCGAGCGGTGTCGACGAACGGGACCACCTCGCCGAAGTAGTCGGAGAGCAGGTTCTCGGGAGCCACGTCGTCCACCCGCCACGACAGCTCGAGCACGTCGCCGGCGGCCATCGACGGGATCACCACCTGCCGAACCCGCGTGTCGTAGTAGAGCCGGTACCAGGGCTCGCTCGTGCTCCGGTCGGCCTCCTGGTGCGTGTCCACCACCGAGCCGTCGGCCTTCCAGACCCGGGCGCGCTCGACCCGGATGTCCTGCCGGCCGGGGACGTAGCCGATGGGGTGGCTGCGCAGCCCCTCGGCGCCCCGCGAGGTGTAGGCCTTCGCGATGAGCTGGAAGTAGGTGGAGGAGAGGCCCGACGGATGGACCCGCGTGACCTTGGTCTCGGAGAGGATCGCCGCGTCCTCGTCTCCCCGGCGCGGCGGGGGCGCCTTCGCGAGCGCCGCGGCGTCGACCAGGTACGGGGTCTCGAAGCGCTCCCGCTCCGGTTCGAGCTGGCGGGTGAGGTCCTTCAGCTGGGTGCTCTGCGGCTTCAGGTCGAGCGCCGTCTGCAGCACGGCGAGGGCCTCGGTGCGCCGGCCGTCGCGGAGCAGCTGCCGGCCGCGCCGCTCGTACACCTCCGGCTCGTCGGGAGAGAGGCGGGCCGCCACGAGGTAGTCGGCCTCGGCGGCCTCGGAGCGGCCGTTCGCGGCGAGCAGGTCGGCGCGGCCCAGGCGGAGGAACGGGTCGCCGGGGGACAGGCGCACGGCCTCGTCGAACAGCTCCAGTGCGGCGTCGACCTCGCCACGCCGGAGGTGGAGCGAGGCCAGCGCCGACCGGGCCGCCGCGTCGTCGTGCCGGAGGGAGAGCAGGGTGCGATACGCCGCCATCGACTCGTAGATCCGGTCGAGCTGGCGAGCCGTCCGGGCCGCGAGCTCGATCGCCCCGGGCTGCCGCGGGAACTCCTCCGCCAGCCGCAGCAGCGCGACCTGCCCCCGGGACGGATATCCGACCTGCTCCCAGGCCTGGGCGAGCACCGCGCGGGGGGCGGCCCAGCGAGGCCATTCGGCGACCAGCGGCCCTAGCCGCCGGACCGCCTCGTGCGCCCTGCCGCGACGCAGCTCCTCCTCGGCGAGCGCGAGGCGCGCCACCGGGTGCCCCGGAGCCGCGCGGAGGGCGGCCTCGAGGTACTCCCGGCGGCGATTGGGGTCCTGGTCCTCGAGACGGGCGGCGAGCAGCTGCGCCCCGGCGTCTCCCGGCAGGAGCTCGGCCGCCCGCCTCGCCTCGCGCGACGCGGCGTGCTCCGTCACGTCCTCGGAAAGCTTCTCCCCCAGCGCGGCCGCGAGATCCATGCGGGCCCTCCCCTCGGCCGCGCCCTTCGCCCTCGACGCCCGCCTGGAGAGCGTGGCGACCAGCGACTCGACACGCGCCGGCCCGGGAGCCGGGCCGGCCGCGAGCCGCGGGAGGGGGGGCATCGGCGCCGGCGAGGCGGCGACGGGCGCGCCCCGGGCATCGGTGAGCCGCACCGCGATGGCCATCTCGCCCTTGTCCTGGGCCAGCTTCAGCAGGATGCGGTTCGGCCCCTTCCGGAGCGTGACCTCGACCGCGGCCTGGTCGAGCCGCGCCGGATGGTAGGCGGCGTCCTCCAGGACCTTCGCGCCGTTCACCCAGACGCGGACGGCCCCGCTCGCGCCGATCCAGAGCCTGGCCCGCTGCTCCCGGGCCACCTCCGGAACGGCCAGCGCGTAGACCACCGCCTCGTTCTGGGGCCGGACGGTGGTGCCGACGTTCGCGACGCCGCTCCACTCCAGCTCGGGGGGCAGGGCCCGGAACCCCACCTCGCGCACCTTTCCGGGAACGCGAGCCGACAGGTCGATGGCGGCCTCCGGGGGAAACGCACGGTCGAATCCCCCGCGCCCCTCGTTGTCGAACGGCCCGGCGATCCACCAGCCGCGGACGAAGCCGAGCCGCTGCCGCTCCTCCCGGGCCCTGCCCCGGTTCCCCAGCGACTCCTCGACGCCGGCCAGGTACCAGCGTGCGAGGGACCGCACCTCGGGGTGAGCCCGGGCGTCGTCGGCGACGGATCGGTAGACGTCCGCCACGCGCCGGAGGTCGGCGAGGGTCGGCTCGAGCTCGCGGATCATCACGAGAGGCGCGACGGCGCCGGGATCGGCGTGGCGGCGGCCCAGCTCGGCGGAGGAGCGCTCGAAGGCGGCGAGCGAGGGGTCGTCCGTCGTCGGGACGGCGGATGCCGGCCCGGCGGCGAGGAGCGCCAGGGGGAGGAGGAGGGCTGGGAGCAGCACGCCCGGAGTCTACCCCCGGAACGGCCCGGGAATTCCGCGCATCGGCGCGATGGCGGCCGGCCGCGCCCCTCAACCGGCCCGGGCCAGGGCGACCACCACGACGTCCCGGGCCCCCGCTCTCCGGAGCGCGCCGCGGGCCGCCTCGACCGTGGCTCCGGTGGTGACCACGTCGTCGACGAGCACCAGGTCGCGCCCGGCCACGCCCGGCGCCGCCGCGAAGGCCCCGGCCACGTTGGCGGCACGG
>DAIEMM010000040.1 GCA_027349605.1 Anaeromyxobacteraceae bacterium | reverse complement strand
GACGGCATGGTGGAGATGGGCAACGAGCTGGCCATCGCCAACGCCATGGCCGCCGAGGAGGAGGAGCGGATCCTGCGCGACCTCTCCTCCGGCGTGACCGCCCGGTCGGCCGACCTGGCGCGCGACCTCGAGACGCTCTCGGAGCTGGACCTGCTCGAGGCCCAGGCGCTCCTGGCCTCCGACCTCGATGCCTCGGCCCCGGAGGTGGTGGCGCCAGGAGAGGGCATCGCGCTGCGGGACCTGCGCCACCCCATCCTCGTGCTGCAGGAAAAGAAGGTGGTGGCGAGCGACGTCCGTCTCGAGCCGCCCGGACGGGCGCTCGTCGTCTCCGGGCCGAACGGCGGAGGCAAGACCGTCGCCATCACCGCCGTCGGGCTCTCCGCGCTCCTGCTCAAGGCCGGGCTTCCCATCGCGGCGGGTCGCGGCTCCCGGCTGCCCTTCTACCCGTCGATTCGTGCGGCGGTGGAGGAGCACGGGGACCTGGCACGCGACCTGTCCACCTTCACCGCCCACCTCACCGCGGTGCGCGACATCGCGGCCGGCGCCGGGCCCGGATCGCTCGTCCTGGTCGACGAGATCGCCGCCGACACGGACCCGCGCGAGGGAGCCGCGCTCGCCTCCGCCATCCTCGAGGAGTTCCTCGACCGCGGCGCGACGGTCCTCGTCACCACCCACCTCGACGAGCTGAAGGCCCTGGCGCTCTCCGATCCCCGCTTCGCCAACGCCCGGGTGGGCTTCGATCCGGAGCGGCTCGCTCCCACCTTCCAACTGCACCTGGGAAGTCCGGGCAGCTCGTCCGCCATCGAGGTGGCGCGCCGGGTCGGCCTGCCGGAGGCGGTGCTCGTGCGCGCGAGGGCCGCGCTCTCCGGTCGGGGCGGGGCGCTCGGCGAGGCCCTGCGTACGCTCTCCGAGGAGCGGGCCGGCCTGGAGGCGCAGCGAACGGAGCTGGCACGCGAGGCCGAGGCGGCCCGGCGCAGGGGGGAGGCGGCGGCCCGGCGCTAGGAGGCGGCGTTCCGGGCCGAGAAGGAGGCTGCCGCACGGGTGGCGGCGTCCCTGGCCGAGGAGGTGGAAGCCGCCCGCGAGGAGGTCCGGCAGGTGCTCGCCGGGCTCCAGTCGGCTCCCACCGTGCGGAAGGCCAGCGAGGCTTCGCGGCAGCTCGAGCAGTGGGCGGGCTCCCTGGAGAAGGCATCGCGCGTGGCCGTCTCGCAGGCGTCCAGCGCGCCCGAGGCGGCGCCGGGGGGCGCCGTGGTGCCCGGAGCCCGGGTTCGCGTCGCCTCCCTCGGGCAGGAGGGCGAGGTGCTCGAGGTCACCGGCGACGAGGCCGTCGTCCGCCTCGGCGGTCTCCGGGTCCGGCGCCCGGTCGCCGACCTGCTGCCGCTCCGGGGAAAGCCGAAGGCGGCGAGCCTGGCGCGTGCGAGGGACGACCGGCTGCGGGCCGCCGAGCAGGCGCGTCCTGCGCCGCTCACCAGCGTGTCGCGGCGGCTCGACGTGCGGGGGATGCGCGTCGACGACCTCCTCCGCGAGGTGGATGCCTTCCTCGACCGGCTCTACGCCGAAGGGGCCCTCGACGCCGTCATCCTCCACGGGCACGGAACCGGCGCGCTCAAGGAGTCCCTCCGCGAGCATCTGAAGGAGTCACCCTATGTGGGTGCCTTTCGCCGTGGGGATCCACAGGAGGGCGGCGATGCAGTTACCGTGTGCGCCTTTCGCCGCTGAACCGACGACGACGGCCTCCGCCGAGGCCATTCCGGGCACCCCACGCCCGCCGGAGGGAGCCAGCTCGATGAGAGGTATCTCCGCATTCGGGGCCGCGGCGCTGCTGGCCGCGCTTCCCGCCGCCGCCAGCGCCCAGGCCGCCAACCAGGAAGTGGTCGTGAAGGAGAACACCACGGTCGTCGTGAAGGAGGCGCCGAAGCCCTCGCCCGTCACCTTCACCCCGTACGGGTTCGTCGTCCTCAACGCCTTCTTCAACGACTCCGTCGGCAATCGCAACTACCCGCTGCCCGCGCCGTGCTCGGGTGGCGCCTCCTGCGAAGGCAACGTCCTCTTCGACGTCCGCCAGACCCGGATCGGTTCCCGCCTCGCGTTCGACGACACCGCCGGCTGGACCAAGGCCACCCTCTCGGCCCTCCTCGAGGTCGACTTCCAGGGCGGGTACACCGGGACCACGTCCATCAGCTTCTACAGCCCGGCCGTCCGCCTCCGGAAGGCCTACGTCGACGCGGCCTGGGGCACGGAGTCGAAGTTCACCCTGCGCATCGGCCAGGACGACATCATCCCGTCGCTGCTGCGGCCGGTCTCCCTCGCCTACATCGCGAACCCGCTCTTCCAGTTCGCCGGGACGCTCAACGGCAGGGCGCCGATGATCGCCGCCCGCTACGACATGACCCCCAAGAACGGCCTCACCCTCTCCGCCGCGGTGGCCGCGGTGAGCCCCCAGGACAACACCGCGGGCGACGCCACCATCTCGCCGGGCGCGGCCGTCGACCTGGGCGCCGGCAACCGCTCCCGCGTGCCCGCGTTCGAGGGGCGGGTGGCGCTGGGATTCCAGGTCGGCGGGAAGAAGATGGCCGAGCTCTCCGGCTGGGCCGGCTGGCAGAAGAACCGATTCGTCAGCCCCGCCACCGACACCAACGTCGACGTGAACTCCTACATCTTCGGCGGCGACATGACCCTGAACGTCTGGATGGTCAACGTCCTCGGCTCCATCTACGGCGCCAAGGGCTGGGACCAGCCCGGCTCGCTCGGCGCCAGCCAGGGGATCGCCCTCACGGTCACCCGGCCCACGCCCACGTCATCGTGGACCATCGCCAACGCCAGCGCGATCCCCGCGCTCGGCGGCTGGTTCCAGGTCCTCGTCGGACCCGACAACCTGGTCAAGGCCTACGGCGGCTGGGGCGGGACCCAGAGTCCGTTCGACGCCTACGCAGGAACCCTCTTCGACGCCACGGCCGCCACCCGGACCGTCACCCGCGTCCAGAACTTCACCTGGGCGGCGGGCCTCATCGGCTACGCCGGCAAGAACTGGCGCTTCTCGGCCGAGTACGCGAGGTCCACGAGCTTCTTCTACACCGGCAACTCCTTCGTCCAGGGCCAGTTCTCGCTCAACTCTCAGCTGGTCTTCTAGCGGCGCCGTCGCACCCGCTTGACGCCGCGCATCATCGAGCGCCGGGCCCGGACGGTCCGGCGCTCTCTTTTTCCCCACCGCGACGTGCTATGAATTCCGGCCGGTTCGCCTGGCCCACACCTTGACGCGCCGCATCCCCGCGGCCCAGTCCGGAGGTCGAAAAAGATGAAGCGTCTCCTCTCGCTCGTCGCCGCTGCGCTCCTGGCGGTTC
>DAIEMM010000071.1 GCA_027349605.1 Anaeromyxobacteraceae bacterium | reverse complement strand
CGAGAACGGCGTGCTGGCCTCCTACCTCCACGACGCCATCTCGGCCCGCCACTACGGTGTGGCGCCCACCGGCAACGGACGCCGCGAGAGCTACCGCCACCCGCCGCTCCCCCGCATGCGCTCCACCTACATGCTGCCCGGACCGCACGACCGGGAGGAGATCCTCCGCTCGGTGAAGAGGGGCATCTACTGCCAGACCTTCTCGAACGGCCAGGTCCAGATCGGCGCCGGCGACTTCACCTTCTTCGTGAAGAACGGCTGGCTCATCGAGGACGGCAGGCTCACCCGGCCCATCAAGGACGTGAACCTCATCGGCAACGGCCCGAAGGCGCTCGAGAGGGTGGACATGGTCGGGAGCGACCTGGCCATCGACGAGGGGGGCTGGACCTGCGGCAAGGACGGCCAGAGCGTGCCGGTCTCGCAGGGGCTCCCCACCGTGCGGGTCTCCTCCATGACCGTCGGCGGGAGGGGTTGACCGTGAGCGAAGAACTGCTGGAGGCGGCGCGGGCGGCCGTCCGGATGGCGCTGCGCCACGGGGCCCAGGACGCCGCCGTCGCGGCCAGCCGGGCGCGCCACGTGGAGTTCTCCTGGCGCGACGGGCAGGTGGAGACCGCCAGCGAGGCCACCACCCGCGGGCTGGGCGTGGACCTCTACGTCGACGGGCGATTCGCCTCGGTCTCCACGAGCGACCTGCGCCCCGAGGCGCTCGAGCGGCTGGTGGCGGACGGCGTGGCGCTCACCCGAGCGCTCGCGCCCGATCCCTTCCGGAAGCTCCCCGACCCGGCGCTCTACGCCGGGCGCGCCGACGTGGACCTGCAGCTCGCCGACCCGGATCACGATCGGCTCGACGCCACCGCGCGGCGGAGGGCGGTCGCGGCCGTGGAGGAGGCGGCCCGCTCGGTCCCGGGCAAGGAGCGCATCCTCTCGGTCTCCGCCAGCGTGGGCGACACCTCCGCCGAGCGGGTCTTCGTCACCTCCAACGGCTTCGAGGGAGCGCGGCGCGGCACCGACCACGGCGTGTCCGCCCAGGTCAGCGTCGCCGACCCCGACGGCCGTCGCCCGGAGGACTGGGACGCGGCCACCGCACGCTTCCTCTCGGACCTACCAGACCCGGCCGACGTCGGCCACGGCGCGGCGGAGCGGGCCCTCTCCCGCATCGGCTCGGTGAAGGGGGAGTCGGCGGTCTCGCCGGTGGTGGTGGACGCACGGGCCGCGGGCCGGCTGGTGGGCGCGCTCTTCGGCGCGCTCTCCGGGTCGTCGCTGCAGCAGAAGCGCTCCTTCCTGGAGGGGAAGCTCGGGGAGCGCATCGGGAGCGACCGGCTCGACGTCGCCGACGACCCCTTCGTGGTGCGCGGGCTGGGCTCGCGCCTCTGGGACGGGGAGGGCATCGCCGCCCGCAGGTTCCCGGTGATCGAGAAGGGCGTGCTCCGCAGCTACTACGTGGACACCTACTACGGCCGGAAGCTCGGCATGGCGCCGACCACCTCCCGCATCTCCAACCTGGCCTGGCGCCTCGGCCCGCAGGGACGCGACGAGCTCCTCGCCGCGATGGGCCGCGGCCTGCTCGTCACCGGGTTCCTGGGCGGCAACTCCAACTCCACCACGGGTGACTTCTCGCTCGGGGTGCAGGGCTTCCGGGTCGAGGGCGGCAGGATCGCCGGGCCGGTGGGCGAGATGAACGCCTCCGGGAACCTCCGCGACCTCTGGAACCAGCTCGCCGAGGTGGGCAACGACCCGTACCGGTACTCGGCCACGCGCACCCCGTCGCTGCTCTTCACGGGGATCCAGATCGCGGGGCGATAGCCGGCTCCTGGGCCAGCCAGTCCCAGGCCGCCACGGCCTCGCGCCGGAGGGCGGCCAGGTCCTCGAGGAAGAGGTGGGTGGCGCCCGCCACCACGGCCAGCCGGCGCCGGTCGGCGGGTCCTGCCATGAGCCGGGTCACCTCCTCCACCGAGCCGAACGCGTCGTCGGCGGCCTGGACCGCCGCGACGCGGCGCGGGCACCCGGGGAGGAACCCGAGCGCGAGGGTGCGCGACGCCAGGCCGACGGCCAGGACTCCCTGCACGCCGGGGTCGGAGCAGCCCAGCTGCAGCGCGATCCAGGAGCCGAAGGACATCCCGCCCACGAGGAGCGGAAGGGCGGGGAGCCGCCCGGAGAGCCAGAGCAGGGCGGCCCGCGCGTCGGCGAGCTCGCCGGGACCGCCCGCGTGCACCCCCTCCGACAGCCCCACGCCGCGGAACTGGATGCGAAGCGAGGCGCCGCCGGCTTCCCGGGCGGCCTTCGCGACCTGGTAGGTGGCGTGGTTGTGCATGGTCCCACCGAAGAGGGGGTGGGGGTGCAGCACGAGCGCCGCGAAGCGGGGTGATTCCGGGGACTCGAGGAGCCCCTCGATGCGTCCGGCGGGTCCTGGAAGGTCGACGTGCATGGCGTGGGTCCCGGGAGATGTTATGCCATCCGGGATGGAGGACCCCCTCGGCCTTGCGCTGGAGCTCGCGGCCGCCGCCGTCCTGCTGGTGACGCTGCGGGCGCTCGGCGCCGCCTTCGAGGCCGGTCTCACCGCACTGGGGGTCCCGCGGGCCGAGGAGCTGGCCGCCGATCCGGAGGCCGGGTTGCGGGCACGGGCGCTGGGGCGGCTCGTCGCCCGCCCGGAGAGCACGGCCGCCGGCATGCGGCTCTTCGTGGCCCTGACCTCCCTCTCGGCCGGGGCGCTCTTCGCCGTCGCCGCGGCCCAGCTGCCGGCCGGAGCCCGCCCGCTCCCCGTGGCGGGTGCGGTGCTGCTGGGAGCGCTCCTCACCGTGGGGCTCGCCTCGGCGGGGCGCCGCGCCGGCGCCATCCGTCCGGAGCGGGTCACCCTCCTCCTCGCGCCGCCGGTCCGCGCCGTCACCGCCGTCCTCGCGCCGGTGGCGAAGGTGGTGGGAATGGCGGTCGCGCCGCTCGCCGGGGGGCCGGGGCGGTTCACGCTGCCGCTCCCGCCCATCGAGGAGGTGGAGCGCGCGCTCGCAGCGCACGCCCGCTCGCACGACCCGGCCGACCACACCAGCGAGCTCATCCACCGGGTCCTGGAGTTCCGCGAGAAGGTGGCGCGCGACATCATGGTCCCGCGCACCGAGGTGATGGCCGTCGACGTGCACATGCCGGTGCCCGAGATCATCGTGCGGCTCGCCGAGGAGGGGCACTCGCGGGTGCCCGTCTACGAGGGCAGCCTGGACAAGGTGGTGGGCATCCTCCACGCCCGCGACCTGGTGCCGCTGCTCGCCAACCCCCAGCTGATCGTGCTGAGCGACCTCCTGCGGGCCCCCACCTTCGTGCCCTGGTCCACCCCGGTCCAGGTGCTGCTCCGCTCCATGCAGCGCAAGCACCAGCACATGATGATCGTGGTCGACGAGTACGGCGGCGTGATGGGGGTGGTCACGCTCGAGGACGTGCTCGAGGAGATCGTCGGCGAGATCCAGGACGAGTGGGACGCCGACGAGGGCGGCGCGGTGGAGGCCCTGCCCGACGGGAGCTTCCTGGTGCGCGGCGACGCGCCGGTCGCCGAGTTCAACGAGGCCACCGGGGCCGGCATCCCGTCCCGGGGGACCTACGAGACGGTGGCCGGCTTCCTGGTCGCGCTGGCCGGCGCCATCCCGGGCCGCGGGGACCGGCTTCGCTGGCGCGACTGGGGGTTCACCATCAGCGAAACGGACGGGCGCCGGGTCCGCCGCGTCCGCGCCCTGCGGGAGGGCCGTCCCCCGGCGTGACGACCCCCCGGGGCCCGTGGTAGGACCGGCCGTCCCCGTCGCGGAGGTCCCATGTACGTCATCGCCGTCATCCGCTACCGCAAGCCCCTCGAGGAGGTCCTGGAGCACCAGGACGCCCACCGCGCCTTCGCGGCGGCGCTGCGCGAGAGGGGCGTGGTCGTCGCCTCGGGGCCGCTCGTGCCGCGCTTCGGGGGCGCCTTCCTGCTGCGCCTCCCCGACGGGACGCCGGACGCCGAGATCCTCGCGATTCGCGACCAGGATCCGTACGTGAAGGGCGGAGTGGCCCAGTGGGAGCTGCTCCCCTGGGACCCGGTGAACGGCAGGGAGAACCTCGACCGGGCCTGAGCCCGCGAGAGGAAGCCGATGGCCGAGACCGCCGCCGCGCCCGCCGCGGATCGCCCGCGTCCACCCCCGTTCGACCGCTGGCTGGCGCTGGTCCTGCTCAGCGTGGCGATGTTCGGGAACTACTACGTCTACGACACCATCGCGCCGGTCGCGGATCTCCTGACCAGCCAGCTCGGCTTCACCGACGAGCAGATCGGCCTCCTCTACTCCACCTACAGCTGGGCCGCGGTGCTGGTGCTGCTCGCCGGCGGCGTGATCATCGACCGCTTCGGCACCAGCCGGTCCATCCTGGCCTTCGGGGCCATCTGCACCGTGGCCGGGGTCCTGACCGCGGTCTCCTCCGACTTCCGCGTCATGGCGGCGGGCCGCTTCCTCCTCGGCATCGGCGCCGAGCCGCTCATCGTCGCGGTGACCACCGCCATCGCCAAGTGGTTCAAGGGGAAGGAGCTCAGCTTCGCCTTCGGGCTCAACCTCACCATCGCCCGGCTCGGCTCGGTGGCGGCGGACAATTCCCCCTCCTGGGCCCGGCGCTTCTACTCCGGGTGGCAGCCTCCCCTGCAGGTCGGCGCCGTGCTGGGCGCGACCTGCCTCGTGGCCGGCGTCCTCTACTGGATGCTCGAGGGGCGCGTGGCCCGCCGCTACCAGCTGGGCGCGCCCGGGGGGACCGACAAGCTCGTGCTGCGCGACCTCTTCGACTTCGGCAGGTCGTACTGGTACGTGGTGGCGCTGTGCCTGGCCTTCTACTCGGCGATCTTCCCGTTCCGCTCCTTCGCCATCAAGTTCTTCATGGACGCGCGCGGGGTGAGCCGGGAGGCCGCCGGCGCGCTGAACAGCGTGCTGCCGCTCGCGGCCATGTTCGCCACCCCGCTCTTCGGGCTCCTGGCCGACCGCGTCGGCCACCGCGCACGGCTCATGGCCATCGGGTCGGCGACGCTCATCCCGGTCTACCTGCTCATGGTCTACTCCGCCATTCCACTCTGGGTGATCATCGCCTTCATGGGGATCGCCTTCTCGCTCGTCCCCGCGGTGATGTGGCCCTCGGTGGCCTACCTCGTGCCGGAGAAGCGGCTGGGCACGGCCTACTCGCTCATGACGCTGGTGCAGCAGGTCGGGCTCGCCGGCATGAACTGGCTGGTGGGCACCACGCACGACGTCTCGCACGCCAGCGCGGCGAATCCCGCCGGGTACCGGCCCGGGATGTGGCTCTTCACGACGCTCGGCTTCCTCGGCCTGGCCTTCTCCTGGCTCCTCTACCGGAGCGAGCGCGGACCGTCGGGGCACGGCCTCGAGACGGTGCGGTAGGGGGTCCCCCGTCCCCCCTGCCGTTGGGGTTTGCCTTTTCGATATCGCTTCCCTACACTCACCCCGTGCAAGGTCTCGGGATCCCTATGGGTTCCGATGGGTTGGTGGAGGCGGGTTGAGCGGAAATCCGGAAGGGCTGCTCCGAGGAGCGCTCGAGAAGATCGTCTACTTCGAGTGCCGGCTCTCCCAGCTGGAGAGCGAGCTGTCGGCGGCGCGCGACGTGGCGTCGCGCGAGAAGGAGTCGGCAGCCGGCGCCCGCGCCCGGGAGACCGCCGCCGCCGCCGAGCTGGCCCGCACCCGCAGCGAGATGGAGATCGCCCGCCACCGCGAGGCCGAGCTCTCCGAGCGGGTCCGGCTCCTCGAGGGGGAGCGGGAGCGCTTCCTCACCGGCCTCATCGACCAGGCCCGCATCGCCGGCGCTCCCGGTGACGGGGCGCCCGCCGGCGAGGAGGCCGACCTGGCCGGCTTCATCGCCGAGCTGCGCGCCGAGATCGAGCGGCTGCGCCCCTGGAAGACCGCTGCCGAGGCCGCCGGTCTGCGCCTCGAGGAGGCCGCCGTTCCGGCCATCCCGCCGCACGCCGCGGTGGGGGAGATCGCGCGGGTCTTCGAGGCCGCCGGGCGTCTCGGCATGACCCGCTCCGAGGCCATGGGGATGGAGCGCGGCATGGAGAGCCGGGCCGAGCGCTCGCTCTACGAGTCGTCCATGGAGGACCTCGCCTCGTCCGACCGCCACTCCCGCCGCCGGGCCGCCGACGCGCTCCGGGCCATGGGATCCCGCGCCGCGGCGCCCCTCGTCGCCGCCGCCGTGGGCCGGGAGCGGGACGAGGAGGTCAAGGTGGCGCTCCTCTCCGCGCTCGCCGCCCTGTGCGAGCCCGCCGTCGCCGAGGTGGCGGCCCGCGAGCTCTCCGACCCGCGGCCCGCGGTGCGGGGCGCCGCGCTCGACGCCGTGGCCGCGCTGGCCGGCGAGGCGGCCGAGCCGCGCCTGCTCGCCGCGCTCGGCGATCCGAGCCCGCTGGTCCGCCGCCGCGCGGTGCTCCAGCTCGGCTTCTTCCGCGGTCCGTCCGTCGAGGAGGCGCTGCGGGCCACCCTGGCCGATCGCGACCCGGGAGTGGCCCGCGCCGCGGCGGTGGCCCTCTCCGGCCGTTCCACCACCACGGCGCAGGGCGCCCTGGCCCGCGCCCTCGACCACGGCGACGAGTCGGTGCGCCGGGTCGCATCGAAGGCCGTGGCCCGCTGGTCCGGCGAGTCGGTGGCGGCCGCGGCTCCCGCCGAGGATCGCCGGCGCGCCGCACGCCGCATCGCCGAGAAGCTCTCCGCGGTGGGCGCCACGGCGCTCCGCGACGCGGTGGTCGCCGACCCCGCCGCCACCTCGCGGCCCGCGCCGGCCCGTTCCGCCGCGGTGCCGCCGCCCGTCGCCCCGCGCCCGTCGCCCGTTCCCGCCTCGGCGACCGAACGGCTGGCGCGCGCCGCGGTGGCCGTGGTCGAGACCCCGCCGGGCGAGCTCTCCCCCGGCGAGGAGGCGGTGATGCTCGAGCTCCGCTCGGCGCTGCGTGGACGCACGCCGGAGGAGATCGCCCGGGTCGTCCCGGGCAGCGCGGACCGGGCGCTCGCCGCGCTCGTCGCCCGCGGGGCTGCCGTGAAGCGCGGCGTCCGGTACTTCCCGGCCTAGGAGCCACGACGAATGGACAACGTGAAATACACGTCGAGGCGCCTCGCCGAGCTCTTCGGCCTCACGCCCAAGCAGGTCGTCGAGATCGTGGGCCACCGCGACGGCTTCGGCCCGCGCGACCTGGCGGTCCTGCGCAAGGCGGTGCGCCGCCCGCCCGAGCCGTTCCCGCACCGCAAGCAGCTCTTCCTCAACTTCAAGGGCGGCACGGGCAAGACCTCGCTCTCCACCTCCTACGCCTACCGGCTCGCCGAGCGCGGCTACAAGGTCCTGGTCCTCGACCTCGACAGCCAGGGGCACGCCACCCGCTGCCTGGGCGAGGAGGGCTCGAGCTTCACGAAGACCCTCTACGACGTGCTGGTGCGCAAGACGCCGCTCGCCGAGGTCACCATCGAGACCAAGATGCCCGGCCTCTGGCTCGTGCCGGCCAACCTCGCCATGAGCACGGTGGACCTGGCGCTCATGCCCATGGCCGGCCGCGAGTTCAAGCTGAAGAACGCGCTGCGCGACGTGGACAAGCAGTACGACTTCGTGGTCATGGACGCGCCGCCCTCGTTCGGGCTGCTCAACCTGAACGCGCTCATGGCGGCGAACGACTTGGTCACCCCGGTGCTCGCCGACTTCCTCTCCTACGACGGGCTCCGGCTCCTCTTCGAGACCATCCAGGGGCTGGAGGAGGACCTCTCGCACCAGCTCGAGAACATCTTCATCTGCGTGAACGCCTTCAACCAGACGTTCCGCATCGCCCGCGAGGCGGTGGACGCGCTCCGCGAGCATTACTCCGAGTACCTGCTGCACAGCGTGGTGCGGCAGTGCACCAAGTTCGCCCAGGCGTCCAGCGAGGGCTGCCCGGTGTTCGGATACGACCCCGACTCCAAGGGGGCCATGGACATCGAGGCCATGCAGCTCGAGGTGCTGGGGCGGATCAAGGACGGGCTCGCCGCCCGGCCGGATGCCGCGAGGAGCGCGAGATGAGGAAGGCCTTCGACACGAACGTCCCGAAGCTGAAGCCCCGGCTGCGGCCCGCCGGCGTGGCCACCCTCGATCCGGAGCCGGCCGGGGCGGAGGCCGCGGCGCAGGAGCCGTTCGCCGCGGAGGCTCCGGCGGCGTTCGCCGAGCCAGCCGTCGAGCCGGTCGCGGAGCAGGTGGAGGAACGGCCGGAGGAGCCCGAGGCGCCGGTTGCCGCCGCGCCTCCCGCGCCGGTGTCGCGATCGGCCCGGGCCGCGGCCCGCGCCGCAGCGGTCACGGCGCCGCCCCCGGCTCCCCAGGGCGACCTGGCCGAGCGCAAGGAGCGGCTCGAGAAGATCAAGCGCAAGGTGGCCGAGGCGGCCCGCCGCGGCACGACGGTGGTGGCTCCGCGCGAGCCGGCCCGTGCCGCCGAGAGCGCCCTCTCGCTGGTGGGCGACCTCGACCGGCAGCTGGCCCGCTCCCGCGAGCTGGAGGAGGCGCTCCGCGCCGACCTGCACCAGGCCCGCACCGAGCTGGCCCGCGCGGCCGGAGACGCCCAGGGCACGCGCGAGCGCCTCATGGTGCTCGAGAAGGAGCTCGAGGAGCGTCGCGGCATGATGGGCGAGATGCTCGCCGAGATGACGGCGCTCGAGGAGGAGCGCGACCAGTCGGTGCGCCGGGCCCAGGCGCTCTCCGCCCTCGACGAGGAGCGGCAGAAGCTGGCCGACGAGCTCTCGCGCCGCGGCGACGAGCTGGAGGCGGCGCTCGCCGGCGCCCGCGCCGAGGCCGAGCGGCTCACCGCCGAGCTCGACGAGCGCGCGTCCGACGGCGCCCGCCTGCGGGCCGGCCTCTCCGAGACGGTGCGGGAGCGCGACGCCCTGGCGCGCGAGCTGGCCGCCGTCCGCGGCGAGCGCGACGAGCTGCTCGAGGCGCGCCGGGCGCTCGAGAAGATCCACGAGGCGCTGTCCCAGGCCCGTTCGCGGCTCGGCTAGCCGCCGGGCCTCCCCGGGATGCCGAGCGCGCGCGACGAGGCGTTCCTGCGGCTCGCCATCGCCCGCTCACGGCAGGCGGGGATCGTGGAGCGCAGCGGGGGGCCGTTCGGCGCGGTGATCGTGCGCGGTGGCGAGGTGCTGGCCGACGAGGGCAACTCGGTGACCCGCGACCGGGATCCCACCGCCCACGCCGAGGTGAACGCCATCCGCGCCGCCTGCCGCCGCATCGGGTCGCACGAGCTCGCCGGCGCCACGCTCTACGCGAGCAGCGAGTGTTGCCCGATGTGCTACGCCGCCGCCCGCTGGGCCCGCATCGGCAAGATCTTCTACGCCGCTGCGTGGAGCGATTACGCCGACCTCTTCGACGACCGCGACATCCACGCCGACCTCGTGAAGCCGCTCCCCGAGCGGCGCCTCGCGCCCGAGCGGGTCCTCGCCGGCGAGGCGTGGGAGGTCTGGGACGAGTTCCGGCGGCTCCCGGACGGCGCGCGCTACTGAGGCGCTCCCGGCGAGGCGCCTCGAGACGGCACGGGCCGGCGGACGTGA
>DAIEMM010000039.1 GCA_027349605.1 Anaeromyxobacteraceae bacterium | reverse complement strand
GAGCGACCCGATCCCGACGAGCCGCTCGTGGAGCTGGTGCGGATCTCGACCTGATCCGGCCGGCGCTCACGGGCGAAAGGCCCCGGTCGGACCCTCCTCGAGGAGCTCGACGCGATGCAACTCGGTCGTCCCCGAGTGGCGCCCGTGCACGTAGTTCTCCTCCCGGAACGCCACCCAGGTCCCGGATACCTTCCGGTAGTCGGAGAAGGCGGTGACGAACTCCAGGCTGCCCGCCCCGGCGGGCATGCGCGCCACCGAGCGCTGGATCCGGCCGCTGGCCTCGTCGATCTCGGCGGTGATGGTCATCCCCTCGCCGAGCGGGAGGGTCAGCGCCCGGAGCTTCCTCCCGTCGCGCTCGAGCGTTCCCTCGTCCACCAGGCGGCCGACGGCCCTGGCGAGCGACAGCGGCAGGTCCAGTCGGGCTGCCTGGAGGACCATGGCGCTGGCGGGCGGCGTGCCGGTCACCTCCTGCAGGTCGCGCCATGCCCGGGAGCCGTCCAGCATGCGCATCTCGGGCCGATTCCCCGGGTAGGAGATGACGACCCGCAGGCGGCGCGGCCGCTCGAAGATGCGGGTCAGCCGCCCCTTGTCCGCGGACTCGTGCGCCGTGACCTCGCCCTCCTGGAACATCGCGGGGTACTTCTCGAGGGCCGGCCCTCCGCCGTGGGCCTCGACCACCCTGGCGACGAGGGCGGCCACCTCCGGCTGTCCGGGAGGGGCCGTGACGAGGAGGGCGGCGAGCGCGACGACGACGCTGGCAACGGCGATCAAGGAAGCCTCCGGGTGGTCTCACGGCGTGGCGCCGCGCCTGCGATCGGTTATATCCTTGAGGATTCCGCAATTTGCATCGTTTTCCGCCCACGGGGTCCTTGACACCCACCCTGGCAGGGTCCAATGGATGGCTCCATGTTCTCCGCACCCCAGTCCACGCAGGGTCGCCGCTGGCCTCGTGGCCAGCGATTCACCCTCTCGGCTCCGGGAGTCGATGCCGAGGCGGCCTACCGCGCGGCCGTCATGGACGTCCGCTCGCTGGGCCGGGACGCGCTCACGCAGGCCGAGAAGCGGTGGGCCGACGCGCTCGGGCTCTCGCCGGCCGACGGCATCGTGATGGCCGAGATCCGGCCGGGGCGGCGCTCGCTGGCCGACCTGGCCCGGGCCCTCGACGCCTGCGGGACTCCGGCGGCCCAGATCCGCGAGTCGGTCGACCGGCTGGTGGAGAAGGGCCTCGTCGAGCCCCTCCCCCTCCCGGGCGCCGCGGTTCCCTCGATCGCCTGAGGGGCGTCATTCCAGGTCGCGCCGGCCGGACTTCCGCTCGGAGGTACGCCGCTTCTCGGCGAGGCGCCGCTCCCTGGCGCCGCGCGTGGGCTTCGTGGCCACGCGCCGCCGCGGCACGTGGGAGAGGGCCTGCAGCCGCTCGCGCAGGCGGGTGAGCGCGGCGGAGCGGTTCTGGGCCTGGCTGCGCCGCTCGGTGGCGGTGACGGTGACGCCGGTGGGACGGTGCAGGAGACGGACGCCGCTCTCGGTCTTGTTGCGGTGCTGCCCTCCCGGCCCCGAGGCGATGAAGAACTGCTCCTCGCACTCCGCCGAGAGCGCCTCGGCCGGGAGCGAGAGGGCGCGGCGGGCGGCGGCGCGGATGGCGGGGGAGATCTCCATCGGGTCAGCGCGCCTCGTTGGGCAGGTCGGAGACGATGCGCCCGTCCACCAGCTCGACGATCCGGTCGGTGCGCTCGGCCAGCCTCCGGTCGTGCGTGACCACGAGGAAGGTGACCCGCTGGTCCCGGTTCACGTCGCGGAGCAGCGAGAAGACCTCGTCGGCCGCCTGGGTGTCCAGGTTTCCGGTGGGCTCGTCGGCCAGCACGATCTTGGGGGCCATGGCGAGCGAGCGGGCGATGGCGACCCGCTGCGCCTGCCCTCCGGAGAGGGTGGTGGCCCGTGCGCCGGCGCGGGAGGCGAGCCCCACCCGGTCGAGCAGCGCGCGGGCGCGCTCCCGCATGGAGGGCTCGATGCGCCCCTCGTCGGCCGCCATGGGGATGAGGACGTTCTCGAGCGCCGTGAACCCGGGCAGGAGGTGGTGGAACTGGAAGACGAAGCCGAGCGTCCGCCCGCGGCAACGCGTGAGCCCGTCGTCGTCGAGGGTGCCCGTGTCCTGGCCGTCGAGGAGGACGCGACCCCCGGTGGGCTTGTCGAGCAGCCCCATGAGGTGCAGGAGGGTGCTCTTCCAGGACCCGGAGGGGCCCATGAGCGCGGCGAACTCTCCCCGGCGCAGCGAGAAGTCGACGCCCCGCAGCACCCGGCTCCGGGCCTCCCCCTCCCCGAAGTCGCGGGTGATCCCCTCCAGCCGGAGGACGTCGGCGCCGGCTTCACCCATAGCGGATCACCTCGGCCGGCTCGAGCCGCGCCGCCCGCGTGGCCGGGAACCAGGCGGCCAGCGTCCCGGTGAGGATGGCGACCGCCGCCGCGCCCAGGTAGAGGCCGGGCGTCAGGTCCACGGGGAAGAGCGGGTCGCCGGTGGGGCCGCGGGCCAGGCGCGCGAAGGCCACCGCCATCCCCGAGCCGATCACGGCGCCCAGCACCGACCCGGCCCCTCCGACCAGCGCCCCCTCGAGCAGGAAGATGCGCTGGATCGCGCCGGTGGAGGTCCCGGTCGCCTTGAGGATGCCGATCTCGCGGGACTTCTGGATCACCGACACCCCGAGCACGCTGGCGATCCCGAGCGCCACGGCCAGCACCACCAGCACCTGGATCATCCAGCTGGAGGCCGACTGGGAACGCAGGCCGACGAGCAGCTGCCGGTTGAGCTCCATCCAGCTGTCGGCGGAGAGGCCGGTGCGCCGCGTGATCTCGCCGGCCATCCTCTCGGCCTCGAAGATCTCGTCCACCTTGACCTCGATGGTGGTGGCGCCACCCGGGATGTCGAGCAGGGTCTGGGCGGAGCGCAACGGCACGAAGACCCATCGCGCGTTCACCTCCTTGTTGCCGAGGTCGAAGACGCCCGAGACGGTGAAGACGTCGCCGCGCCCCTCGGGCGTGGCCACGCGCACCTTGTCCCCAACCCCGACGCCCAGGTCGGAGGCGAGCACCGTCCCGATGATCGCCTCGGCCCCCTCGAGCGCGAAGCGCCCGGACGTCATCTTCGGGACGACGTCGATGACCCGGGCGAAGCTCTCCGGGTCGATGCCCCGCAGCGTCACCGACTTGGTCGCGGGGCCGCGGCTCGCGAAGGCCGCCCCCGCCGCGGTGGGCGTGGCGGCGACGACGCCGGGCAGGGTCCCGATCGAGGCCAGCACCTGCTGCCATTGCTCGATGGAGCGGACCCGGTCGGGCACCTTCTCCACGTGGTCGGCCACCCGGTCCGGGGATGGGAGCGGGCGCGCCACGCGCTCCGGGGCCTTCACGAGGACGTGGGCCTGCGCCGAGAGGGTCTGGGCCACCAGGGTGCGCTGCAGGCCGCTGATGAGGGCGGTGAGGAAGATGAGCACGGCGACGCCCACCGTGGTCCCGCCCAGCACCAGCGCGGTCTGGGCCCTTCCCTCGCGCAGGTACCGGATGGCGATGAACCACTCGAAGCGCATGGTCGGGGCCCCTACCGGGCCGGCTCCGTGCGCACCCGCTGCCCCGGATCGACCGGGGCGGCGGGGGAGACCACCCACTCGCCGGGCGCGAGCCCGCCGAGCACCTGCACCCTGCCCTCCCCCCGCAGCCCCAGCGTCACGGGCTGCCGGGACGCCTTCCCGTCCCGGACGACGAGCGCCCACGGGGAGGCTCCGGGGTCGCGGATCGCGCCGGCGGCCAGGACCAGCGCCTGGGGATCGCGCCCCGTCTCCACGTTGACCGAGACGGTCATGTCGGGCCGCAGGAACGCGGGCGGGTTCTCCACGTCGAGCTTCACCTCCACCGTCCCTCGCGACAGGTCCACCGCCGGGGCGATGTAGGCCACGCGCGCCGGGAAGGTGCGGTCGGGGAAGGCGTCGGCGGAGGCGGTGGCCGGCTGGCCGAGGCGGAGCAGCGCCAGGTTCTTCTCGTCGGGCAGGACGGAGAGCTGCGTCGCCCCGTCGCGGGCCACGACCAGGAGGGCACGCCCCGGCTGCACCACGTCGCCGGGCTCCACGTCGCGCTCGGTGACCACGCCGGCCGAGGGGGACCGGATGGAGAGGTTGTCGAGCCGGGCCGTGGCCGCCTGCTCGGCCCCGCGCGCCTGCTCGAGCGCCGCCAGCGCCGAGCGCCGATCGGCTCCGGATGCCGCGGCGCTGGCCTGGATCCGCGCGGACGCCACCTGGCTCGCCGCCAGGTCGCGGGCCTGGACGGCGTCGTCCAGGTCGGAGCGGCTCACCGACCCGGCCTCCGCCAGCGTGCGCTGCCGGGTGAGCTTCACCTCCGCCTGCTCGAGCCGGAGCTCGGCCTGGCGCAGGGCCTCCGCGGTGACCCGGACCGAGACCACCTCCACCTGCTCGAGCCGGGCGGCCGACTCCGCCACCGCGGCGCGGGCCTGGGCCAGCGCGGCCCTGGCCTCGGCGTCGTCGAGCTGCAGGAGGAGGTCGCCCGGCTTCACGCGGTCCCCCTTGTCGACCGGGACCCGGGTGCCACGCCCCACCACGACGCTCCCGACCTGGATGCGGGCCGGGGCGAGCACGCGCCCGCTCGCCACCACGCGCTGCACGAGCTCGCTCCGCTCGACCTGCCAGGCGGTTACCTTCGGCCCGAGGAAGGCGCGCAGGGCGACGGCCGCGAGGACGAGGACCGCCGCCCCGCCGAGGATGCGCCAGCGCCATCGACGAACGGTGGGGGACCCCATGAGCGTCGGAGTATACTCCGCCCGCTTTCCAACCAGAGGTGCGCATGGATCCATCGATGTGGGCGCTGGTCTACGACCGGAGGAAGGACCCCTGGAGCACCACCCGCGGCCTCCGGAAGGAGCAGGTGGCGCGCCCCACCCTCGACGTGGGCAAGGACTACCGGGACGCCTCGATGGTCATCGTGAAGCCGCGCTTCGCCGGCTTCTGCGGCTCCGACCGCGGCATCTGGTTCCGCCGCGCCTTCGGCGACATGATCCAGTCCACCCTGGCCGCCGAGGGGAAGGACGCCCGGGTCATCGGCCACGAGCTGCTCGGCGAGGTGGCGGAGGCCGGCCCGGAGGCCACCCGCGACTTCGGGCTCCGGCCCGGCGACGTGGTCTCCACCGAGAGCCACATCATCTGCAACACCTGCTACCAGTGCCGCATCGGCGACAACCACGTGTGCGCCACCGACCGCATCATCGGCATCAGCGTGGACGGCTGCTTCGCCGAGTACGTGAAGCTGCCGGCCCAGGCGATCTGGCCCACCGACGTCTCCAAGATCCGTCCCGAGGTGGCGGCCCTCCAGGAGCCCTTCGGCAACGCGGTGCACGCCTGCACCAAGGTGAACCTGCGCGGGAAGTCGGTGGCCATCATCGGCTGCGGCACCATCGGCCTCTTCGCCATCGCGGTGGCCCGCGCGCTCGGGGCCCGCCAGGTGATCGGCGTCGAGCCCATGCGGACCCACATCGACATGGCCAAGAAGCTGGGCGCCGACGCCGTGGTCGAGCCCACCAAGACCACCGAGACCTCCTACGTGCACGACGAGGG
>DAIEMM010000038.1 GCA_027349605.1 Anaeromyxobacteraceae bacterium | reverse complement strand
CCTCGGCCCAGTACATGGCCAGGTAGAAGTGGCTGCCGCGGTTGTCGATCTCCCCGACCTTGCGGGCCGGCGACTTGTTGTTGTCGAGGAACTTGGCGATGGCCTGGTCGAGCGTCTCCGAGAGCACCGCCGCCTTGGCGTTCTTCGTCGCCGCGGCGATGTGCTCGAGCGAGGCGCCCAGCGCCGAGAACTCGCCCAGCGAGTCCCAGCGGAGGTAGCCCTCCTTCACGAACTGCTGCACGTGCTTGGGAGCCGAGCCGCCGGCGCCCGTCTCGAAGAGGCCGCCACCGGCCAGCAGCGGCACGATGGAGAGCATCTTGGCCGAGGTGCCGACCTCGAGGATGGGGAACAGGTCGGTGAGGTAGTCGCGCAGCACGTTGCCGGTGACCGAGATGACGTTCTCGCCCTTGCGGACCCGCTCCAGCGTGAGCTTCATGGCCTCGACCGGGGCGAGGATCTCGATCTCGAGCCCGCTCGTGTCGTGCTCCTTCAGGTACTTCTCGACCTTGGCGATGACCTGCCGGTCGTGGGCGCGGTTCCGGTCGAGCCAGAAGATGGCCGGCCAGCCGGTGGCGCGGGCGCGGTTCACGGCCAGCTTCACCCAGTCGCGGATGGGGACGTCCTTGGCCTGGCACATGCGGAAGATGTCGCCCTCCTCGACCTTCTGCTCGAGGAGCGTGGCGCCGCTGGCGTCGTCGACGACGCGGATGGTCCCCGGACCGGCGGCCACGAAGGTCTTGTCGTGCGAGCCGTACTCCTCCGCCTGCTGGGCCATCAGGCCGACGTTGGGAACGCTGCCCATGGTGGCCGGGTTGAGCGCGCCGTTCTTCCGGCAGTCGTCCATGATCTCCCGGTACATGGTGGCGTAGCAGCGGTCCGGGATCATGGCCTTGGTCTCGTGGAGCTTGCCGTCCGCCCCCCACATCGACCCCGACTCGCGGACCACCACCGGCATGGACGCGTCGACGATGACGTCGCTCGGCACGTGCAGGTTGGTGATGCCCTTGTCCGAGTCGACCATGGCGAGCGCCGGACGGGACGCGTAGACGGCCTTGATGTCGGCCTCGATCTCGGCCCGCTTGTCGGCGGGCAGCGACTGGATCTTCTTGTAGAGGTCGCCGAGGCCCATGTTCGGGTTCACGCCGGCCTGCTTCAGCGCGCCGGCGTGCTTCTCGAAGACGTCCTTGTAGAAGACGGTGACGGCGTGGCCGAACATGACGGGGTCGGAGACCTTCATCATGGTGGCCTTGAGGTGGAGCGAGAGCAGCACGCCGTTCTTCTTGGCGTCCTCGATCTGGTCCGCGTAGAACTTGCGGAGCGCCTTCACGCTCATCTTGGTGGTGTCGATGATCTCGCCGGCCAGCAGCGAGGCCTTCTTCTTCAGCACCGTCACCTTGCCGGCCGCGTCGACGAACTCGATGCGGTAGTCGGTGGGCTTCTCGATGGTGAGCGCGTTCTCGTTCCCGTAGAAGTCACCCTCGGTCATGTGGGCGACGTGGGCCTTGGAGTCGGGCTTCCAGGCGCCGAGCTTGTGCGGGTGCTTCTTCGAGAAGTTCTTCACCGCCGGCGGGGAGCGGCGGTCCGAGTTGCCCTCGCGGAGCACCGGGTTCACCGCGCTGCCCAGGCACTTGGCGTAGCGGGCCTGGATGGCCTTCTCGGCGTCGTCCTTCGGGTTCTCCGGGTACTCCGGGACGTCGTAGCCGTGAGCCCGGAGCTCCGCGATGGCCTCCTTGAGCTGCGGTACCGAGGCCGAGACGTTGGGGAGCTTGATGATGTTGGCCTCGGGCGTCTTGGCGAGCTCGCCGAGGTAGGCGAGGAAGTCGGGAACCTTCTGCTCGGGCTTCAGCTTCTCCTGGAAGTTGGCGAGTATGCGGCCCGCCACCGAGATGTCGCGCGTCTCCACCTCGACGCCGGTACCCTTCGTGAAGGCCTGGACGATGGGGAGGAACGAATAGGTCGCCAGCGCGGGTGCCTCGTCGATCTGCGTCCAGATGATCTTCGACGTCTTGGTCGTCATGCCGTCTCCTTGGGTGTTTTCTGCGTTCCTGTTCAGCGAATGCCGGTGTCCTGGGGGAGGACGTGGCCTGCTGCGACGAATGTTCGGAGCGGCCCACTTCGGCGTCGACGCCGGTCACCCCCGTGATCGCTCGTGGAGCCCTGCTAGACACCAAGTCTGGTGGGCCCTGTCAAGGCGAAATGGGGCGCCCAGCGCCCGCAAATGGTGCGTCGTGGACCCCGTCGGTCGTCGATCCCCCGAAGGTCGAGGGGACCCGCACCGGGCGTGCTCAAGGGACCGCGAAGTCCATCCGCGCCCGGTCTCCCCGGGTGAAGGCCCGGCCGTCCTGGAACGTGTATCCGCCACGGATCGCGAAGGTCCGGGTCCCGGGTTCCCAGATCGCTCGCCCGGCCTCCACCACGCGCCCGGTGGCGAGGTGCTCCAGGCGGGCGTCGTTGAGCTCGAGCGCCCCTCCGCGCCGGCGCACGGTTCCCTCCCGCGCCGAGAAGCGGGCCAGCGGGACGGCACCGCGCCAGAGGACCCACGTCACGTCGAGGAGTCTCGCCCCCGCGACGGGGAGACCGCCCTTCAGGCTGGCGATCCGCAGAACGCCCAGGGCAGGGTCCTCGAGGGCCGCCGGAACGCACCGATCCCCGTCCATGCAGCGGTCGTCCAGGAACAGGTCGAAGTGGACGCCAACCAGCACGAGCTCGTCGACCATCGCGATCCGGAAGGGGCCGAAGGACGCAGGTGCGACGATCAGCTGCCGCGCGCGCGCACGCTGGCTGAGGCGCTCCCCCGAGTACTCGGAGAACGTGACCCCGTCCATCGCCAGCAGAACGCCGGTCGGCGCCCCTTCCCCGGGCGAGGAATGGCCCTCGCAGCCTGCCGCGGTGGCCAGGGCGAGGGCCGCCACCATCATTCGTGCCGACGGGGTCGTGCTCGTGCCGGGGCTCAGAGCCTGGGAAGCCGGAAGCTTCGGCCGAGGTTCGAGAGCAAG
>DAIEMM010000030.1 GCA_027349605.1 Anaeromyxobacteraceae bacterium | reverse complement strand
CCCTCGTGAACGAGCCAATCGCCATCTGCCTCGCGCCCACGGGTCACGTCTTCCTGGGCCCGGGCGACTCGGGTGGCGCGGCCCTGGAACCCCGGGTGGCGCAAGGAATCCGGGATGCCTTCCGGCACGGCCAAGGGGCTGGCTTGCTCCACCTGGGTTCGACGAAGGGTACGACGCTGCTCCCACCCGCGTTCGCCTTCTGGCGCGACTTCGGACGCGCATTCGTCGCGGCGCTCTGCGCCCTCCCCGACCTAGAGGCGCTACGGGAGCAGGCCGACCCGCGGCCTCGGGACGGCGATTTGGCCGCGCTCCTGTCGCGAGCCCCGCTCATGCCGGGCTCGGAGTACCTGAGCATCGAGGTCCTCTCCGCGCTGTGGACCGCCCTTGGTGAGGCGTGGCGGGCGGAGATGAAGGGGCTGCGCGGCACCGTGCAGGAGTGGCTGACGGCTCGCGATCCGGCGTGGGCGGTGGTCGGTCGCGTCCACTTCCATCTCGCCGAGAACAAGCGCGATTCCGACCGGCCCTTCGCCTTCCTGGCCACCTACACGACCGGACTTTCCCAGGGAGGCAAGCCGCAGCACCGGCCACTCGGCGAAGCCGTCCGCGAGGCCTCGTCCGCCGCCGACCGGCGCCGGCTCTTGGCCCTCCTGCAACCGGTTCAGCGGGCAAGCGAGAGGAGCGCGCTCGTCAAGGCCATGGCGGACTCCGGGCGGCTGTTCCAGCCGCAGGCCTGGACGCCTGCCGAGGCGCACCGGTTCCTCCGCGAGATCCCGGGGCTTCAGGAGTGCGGTGTGGTCGTCCGGGTGCCCGACTGGTGGAGCGGAAGCCGGCCTCCGCGGCCACGGGTCACCGTCTCGGTCGGGGAACGGCGGCCGGCGGGGCTCGGGCTGGAGGCTGTGCTCGACTTCGACGTGCGCCTCACCCTCGGGGATCAGGAGATCACCGAGGCGGAGCTGCAGGCGCTTCGGAAGCAAGGCAGCGGCCTCGCCCTCCTCAAGGGACGATGGGTCGAGGTCGCCGCGGAGCGGCTCGACGAGTTGCTCCGCCGGTGGAGGGCGGCGAAGCGGAACGTGTCGGACGGTCTCACCTTCGTCGACGCGATGCGCCTCGTCTCCGGAGCCGACATGGGGGCAGCCGAGGATGGCCTGCCCGTCGCCGACCCGGAATGGGTGGGGATCCAGCCGGGCGCCTGGCTCGGAGAAACGCTGGCCGCTCTCCGCGGCGAGGCCATCGGGGAGGCGGCCGACCCGGGCGCGGCGCTGCTCACGGAGCTCCGGCCCTACCAGCGCGCGGGCGTTCGCTGGCTGTGGACGCTCTCCCGGCTGGGACTCGGGGGGTGCCTGGCCGACGACATGGGGCTCGGCAAGACGATCCAGGTCCTCGCCCTCCTGCTCCTGCTGAAGCGGAATCGCACCCTTCCCGGACCCCACCTCCTCGTGGTCCCGGCCTCGCTGCTTGCGAACTGGCAGGCGGAGGCGAGGCGATTCGCTCCCTCGTTGCGCGTGCTGGTCGTTCACCCATCGGCGATGCCCCGGAGCGAGCTCGAGGCCCTCACGCCGGAGGCCGTTCGCGGGGTCGACCTGGTCGTGGTGACCTACGCTGGGGTGGCCCGCACTTCCTGGCTCGCCACCTGCTCGTTCGGGCTCGTGGTGCTCGACGAGGCGCAGGCCATCAAGAACCCCGGCGCCCGCCAGACGCGCGCCGTGAAGGAACTCCGGTCCAGGTGGAGGCTGGTCCTCACCGGCACCCCGGTCGAGAACCGCGCCGGCGATCTCTGGTCCCTCTTCGATTTCGTGAACCCCGGGCTCCTCGGATCCGCGAAGCAGTTCGGGTCCTATCTGAAGCGCGCATCGTCTCCCGCCGGGCTCCGGCAACTGGTCCGCCCGTACATCCTGCGGCGGCTCAAGACCGATCGCTCGGTCATCGCCGACCTCCCCGAGAAGACCGAGGTGAAGGCCTTCTGCGCACTCACGAAGCGCCAGGCAGCACTGTACGAGGAATCGGTCGAGGCCCTCGCCCGAGAGGTCGCGAGCGTGGCGCCCGGCGATCGGATGCGGCGGCGCGGCGTGGTCCTCTCCTACCTCCTGCGGCTGAAGCAGATCTGCAACCACCCCTCCCAATGGCTGGGCGATGGCGGATGGGCGCCCGGCGAGAGCGGCAAGTTCTCCCGCCTGGGAGAGATCGCCGAGGTCGTCTCCTCGCGCCAGGAGAAGGCGCTCGTCTTCACCCAGTTTCGCGAGATGGCGGAGCCGCTGGCCCGCTTCCTGGGCGGAGCCTTCGGGCGCCCGGGGCTCGTCCTCACCGGTGAGACCCGGGTGAAGGAGCGGTCGGAACTGGTGCGACGGTTCCAGGAGGAAGATGGCATCCCCTTCTTCGTGCTCTCGCTCAAGGCGGGCGGAACCGGACTCAATCTCACCGCCGCGACCCACGTGGTCCACTTCGATCGCTGGTGGAATCCGGCGGTGGAGAACCAGGCCACCGATCGGGCCTTCCGCATCGGCCAGAAACGGGGCGTCCTCGTGCACAAGCTGGTGTGCCGGGGGACGATCGAGGAGCGGATCGACGCCAAGCTCGAGGACAAGCAGGCCCTGTCGCGCGATCTGCTGGAAGGCGGCGGCGAGGTCCGGCTCACCGAGCTCGACGACCGGGAACTCCTCCGACTGATTTCGCTGGACCTGCGAAGCGCGACGTCGGACACATGACCGCGAGGAGGATCGATGGGTTACGGCTACTACGGCTTCGCCCCATACGTCTCCGTGGCGCAGCGCCGCAAGCGCGCCGCCCGGAAGCTGGCGCAACTCCGGAAGAGGGGACATGACCCTCGTCCGGTCGAGATCTCCGGGCGACACATCGCGAACACCTTCTGGGGAAAGGCCTGGTGCAGCCACCTCGAGTCCTACGCCGACTACGAGAGCCGCCTTCCTCGGGGCCGGACCTACGCCCGAAATGGTTCGGTCATCGACCTTCAGGTGACGAAGGGTGAACTTCGTGCGTTGGTCTCCGGGAGCGAGATCTACGACGTGCTCGTTCGCATCGCGCCCCTCGCCCCGGCGCGCTGGAAGCGTGCCCGGAAGGAGTGCGCGGGCCAGATCGGTACCGTCGTCGAGCTCCTCACGGGCAAGCTCTCCACCGAGGTCATGGCGGTGCTCTGCCACCGGGAGAAGGGGCTCTTCCCCGGCACGCGCGAGATCCGGATGTCTTGCTCCTGCCCGGACGGGGTCGTGCTCTGCAAGCACCTCGCGGCGGTGCTCTACGGCGTCGGAGCGCGGCTCGACCAGGCACCCGAGCTCCTCTTCACGCTGCGCGGGGTGGACGGGGCCGAGCTGGTCGCCGACGCCGGGCGGGCGAAGGGTCTAGCGGCAGCGACCCGGGCCGGCGCAGCGATCGGCGACGAGCACCTGGGGGAGATCTTCGGGATCGAGATGGAGGCGAAGGCATCGCGCCCGGCCCGGAAGCCGAGGAAGGTGGTCCGGAAAAAGGCGAAGAAGGCCCGCCGCGCACTCGGACGACCTTCTTGAGGACCATCGAGTGGAGGCTCGGGACGCCGCTCTTGCCCGAACGGGTGCGTCGATGGGGGACGGTGGCCTAGTCGGCCTCGACCTTTCAGGGACCGGGTCGACGGGACATGCAGTCTGCGTTGGGTTGGAACCGTCATGAAGGGCGTCCGTATCGAGAACGGGCTTATTTCAGGTGTCAGGGTCCGGCTTGTCCTCGAAAAGGCCAAGGCACTCTGCTGAGCGGCAGCGGCCGCTCGCATTCGCCGACGTAAAGCCGATCCTGATCCGGCTCGAGCGGATCGCCGACTCGGTGATCGTGGTCGGCGGCCAGGCCGTGAATTTTTGGGCAGCGCCCCGCGTGCCGGCCATCGATCGCGAGGCTCCGTTCACGAGCAAGGACATCGACTTCCGTGGAGATGTCCGCGCTGTGCGGATCTGCGCCGAGCGGCTCGGTGGAATCGCGAAGGTCGCCACCATCGACGACCACACACCGGGCACCGGCGTCGTGACATTCCTCGATGAAGGCAGCGCTCCCGAGCCTCGCGGAGTTGCTTGCTCGAGTGGACGATCACTGGGGCGCCGAGGACGGCATCTATCGCTACTACCACCACAGCTACAAGGTCTTCCGATTGCAGGACCTGACGACCGAGATCGTCGAGGCCCTGCAGGCGATCGCACCCGGCAGGTCCCTCAACCCCAAGTTCGTCGAGATCGTCAGGCACGGCCACGACCTCGGGTACGCGCCGAGATCCATGCCGAGCGGTTGGGCTCTCCTCCTTCACCTCTATGGCTTGCGTTAGCCTCCGATCCGACCACCGTTCGGGGACCTCTCGGCCGGGCCCCAGCCAGGAACTTCTTCAGATCCCGAGGGTCGATCCGGATGGCGTTCAAAACGCGGAATCCGAAGGCCAGAGGTTCAAATCCTCTAGGGCGCGCCCGTTCAGACGCCGGGTCTTCCAGGAGTTCTTCCCGGGGGACCCGGCGTCTTCCTTTTCCCCCTCGGCATCCCGTAGCACCGGTGTAGTGGACTCGGTGGCGTCGGCGCCTACCTGATGGGAATCGTGGTCCCTCGAGATGAAGGCGATGACCTCACTTTCGACGTGGAGAATCCCCCCAGAAGGGGGCCTCAGCCCGCGGCTGCGGCAGGCGGGCGGTCCTCGGCGAACGCCAGTCGCCACCCCCCGAGGTACCCACCGAAACCCGAGTCGTCGGGCATTCCGACGCGGATGACCACCTTGCCCACCGCTCTCCCGCTCTCCTGGGCTGCAAAGGCCTCACCGGCTCGCTCCAGCGGGAACACCTCCGCGACGGCAGGCCGGATCCTGGCGACGGCGATCAGCCTGGCCAGCACGGCGTAGTCCTCGTCGCGGTCGCGCGGCGTGGCAGCCAGGACGCTCGGACCGCGGGACAACCTCCGCCAGAACGAGCGCAGGAACCCCTGCCGAGCCGGAAGCGTCGTCACGTGCTGACCGCCCTGGGCAAGGACCCGCGCGACCGAGGTGGCACGCAGGGCGCCGTGAGAGTCGAAGACGACGTCGTACCTTCGGCCCGAGCGGGTGAAGTCCTCGACCTCGGAGTCGATCACCTTGACCGCCCCGAGTTCCCTGGCACGGTCGGC
>DAIEMM010000021.1 GCA_027349605.1 Anaeromyxobacteraceae bacterium | reverse complement strand
ACATCGCCGCCCGCCGCGTCTAGTCTCCCCGCCCTGCCATTCCCCAGTAGCTCAGTTGGCAGAGCAGATGACTGTTAATCATCTGGTCCGTGGTTCAAGTCCACGCTGGGGAGCCACACTGGACGGCTCAGCGAACTCCCGTTTGACGGGGGCTCGCTGGGCCGTCGTCTTTCTGGGCCTCGATGGCGGCGCCTTTCTCACGCCGCTCGCGGATCCCGCCACATCTCCCGCAGGATCCGGTTGGCCGCCTCGGCGCCGAGTTCCGGGGACAGCGCGGTCCTGGCGATCCCCGCGACCACCCTCGTGATGTCGTGGTCCACGGCGCCCGGCTTTCCCCACCGCTCGCCGTCCGGGCAGGTCATGTAGATGGAGAAGGTGTCGTGCCCCGTACCGGGCCGCTCGCCGATGACGTGCAGGATGGCACGGCGTCCGGAGAGCCCGCCGAAGAGCTGCTCGCCGATGCGGTAGCCCGCGCGCACGCGCCCTCCGGTGACGACCAGGTCGACCGGGGCGAGGCTGCGGCCGTCCCGGACGAGCCCCTCACGCAGCAGACGCAGGAAGGGGCCGAGCTGCGCGGGGTCCATGATGGAGAGCGCATTCAGGCCGTCGGAGACGACGATCTGCGTGTCGTACTTCCCCTGCTGGCGGGTGCGCAGCGTGGCCACCGCCGACACGGCAGCGGCGTCGAGCACCTCGCCCGTGGTGGGGTGGAGGACGTAGTCCTGCCGGTCCTTCGATCGCGTGGCGAGGAACGTGGCCCCGGCCATCGACGCGCGGAACTTCGGGTCGAACTCGGCCCAGATGGCCCTCTTTCCCCCTTGGTAGATGCGCCGGACCTCCCCGGCGAGCTTCGGCTCCAGGTCGCCGCGGGTGGCGCCGTACCCCTCGGCGAGGGAGACGCCGCGCTTGCGAACCGCGGCCATCTCCCGGGCGCCCTCGGCCCGGATGGTCGCCTCGGGGCGCTCGTCCCCCTTGCGCCGCATGTACGGTACGTGAACCCACCCCGGATCGCCGAAGTGGCGGGTGGGCTTGCCCTTCGCATCGATGACGCCGATCTCCTGGAAGAAGGCCCACATCCGGTCGTCCACGCGCAGCCCGTGCCGCTCCCGCAGCCGCACGTGGTCCTGGAAGCCGGTGGTGAGGTACCCGAGCATCGGGTCGATCTTGGTGGGGAGAGCCATCAGGTAGGCGGGCTGGGCCGGCGCAACCGCCTCCTGGCAGTGGACGAGGTCATCGAGCGACACGTCCATGTGGAGCGTGGTGCAGACGTCGAGCCCGATGCACAGGCCATGGAGCTTGCCCATGACCAGGTCCTCCAGGCAGCAGCGAACGAGCTGGTCCCGGGTGCGGAACACCTCCGGGCCGATGAAGCCGGCCACGTCGTTCACGTGCACCCAGGCCGGGCCACCACGCGCCGCCGCGACGCGCTTCGAGAGCAGGCGCGCGAGCCCGTACTTGCGGGACTCGTGAACCACCATGTCGGTGCCCTGCGCGTGACCGTTGGTGAAGTCGGAACCCTGCCCGGTCTCGAAGTAGAGGCCGAAACGCCCCTTGCGCTCGTCGGAGCGGGCGAGGAGGCGGTCGAGGGTGAGGTCGAAGGTGGCGTTCGCCGCGTCGCTCCCGGCGATGCTCTGGAACCAGAGGGCGGTGCTGCCGGGCCAGCGCCGCTCCACCTCGGCCTGGACGTCGATGTGGGCGAGGACACAGAAGGGAATGGTGTTCGCGAGGCCGAAGGTGGCCTGCACGTCCCGAAGCACCGCCTCGACGGCGTGCACGTCCTCTGGCTCGCTGCTCACCGGGTTGGTCCCGAGGAGCAGGTCGCCCACCGCATAGGACCATCCGTCGAAGACCTGCCAGCGGATGTCCTCCGGGTCGTCGGTGGGGGAGTTGGGCTGGACCCGGGCGGAGAGGTAGCCGCGGGCGCCGAGGTGGGTTCCGGGGATGGGGTGGAAGACCTTGGCCGAGACGGCCGTGAGCTCGGCGTCCGTGAGGACCTTCACGGCGCAGGCGATGACGTCGCTGGAGAGACCCGGCAGGATGGCCTGGATCTCGGGCTCGGGCCTTTCGAGCAGGAAGGTCCGGAGCTGGGAGAACGTCCAGCCGGCGGTGCGCGCCTGGGCGTCGCGGTCGAGGTCGGCGCGGAGCGCCCGGTACGTCCCGTCCTCGAAGGGTGGGTGGGCGTCGATGTCCCCGAGGCGCGTCGCCGCGAGGAGGCGGCGCGCGTGGACGCGCTCGGCTTCCGAATCGGCGGCGACGCCGACGGTGACGTCCCCTTCCTTGAAGGCGTTCGCGGCGCCGAGGAGGCGCGCGTAGAGCTTCGGATCCCAGCCTCCGGACGTGGACTTCACGTACTCGACGATGCCGCCGGGTGTGGCAGCCGCCCAGGGCTCGGCTGCTGCGGGTACCGGCACGGCCATCGCCGCCGCTCCTCCCACCAGCGTCTTCACGAAGCTCCTCCTGTCCATGGCGCCTCCAGACGAAGAGCACGTCGCCCGGAGCGTATCCCACGTCGCCGCCGGTCCGGGAGGCCCGGGAAGACGGGTAGGAACCCCATCGGGAGCATGAAGGACGACTGGAAGAGGATCTTCGCCTTCGACCCGTAGGCGACGCCGGCGGCCTATGCCTTCGCTCCGGCCGTCCTGGCGAGCACGACGTGCGTCGCCTTCTCGGTGCCCACGTTCTCCACCACCTCGTACCCGAGCTTCACGGCGTCGATGCCGGCGAAGAGGTGCTCCCCCGTGCCGAGGAGGACGGGCGAGACGGCGAGGTGCAGCTCGTCGAGGAGCCCGGCGACGAGGTACTCGCGGATGGTCGCCGCTCCGCCGCCGACCCGGACGTCCTTGCCGCGGGCGGCCTCCGTGGCACGCGCGAGGGCGGCG
>DAIEMM010000020.1 GCA_027349605.1 Anaeromyxobacteraceae bacterium | reverse complement strand
CTTCCTGCTCGGCGCGCCGGTGTTCGTGGGCATGGCGGGCATCGCCATGGTGCTCTTCGTGAAGGACATGACGCCGGTGGCCGCCGTCCCGACCCAGACCTTCACGCTGGTCTCCTCCCCCACCCTGGCCGCCATCCCGCTCCTCACCGTGGCCGGCTACGTCCTCGCCGAGGTGGGCGCCGCCCAGCGGCTGGTGCGGGCCTACCGCGGCCTCTTCGGCTGGATGCCCGGCGGTCTCGCCATCATGGCCGTGGCGGTGGCGGCGCTCTTCACCACCTTCACCGGCGCGTCGGGCGTCACCATCCTGGCGCTGGGCGGGCTCCTGCTGCCCGCGCTGCTCGACGACGGCTATCCGGAGGGCTTCTCGGTCGGCCTGGTCACCGCGGCCGGCTCCCTCGGCCTCCTCTTCCCTCCTTCACTCCCCGTCATTCTCTACGGGGTGGTGGCGGGGACGGCCATCGAGGATCTCTTCATCGGCGGCCTCGTCCCCGGCATCCTCATGATCGTGCTGGTGGCCGCCTACGGGGTCTTCGTGGGCGTGCGCTGCAAGGCCCCGCGCCAGAGGTTCCAGCCCGTCGAGGCGCTGCGCTCCCTCTGGCAGGCCAAGTGGGACCTGGGGCTGCCCACCCTGGTGGTGGTGGTGGTCCTCACCGGGTTCGCCACCATCGTGGAGGCCTCGGCCATCGCCGCCGCCTACGCCCTCTTCGTCGAGCTGGCCGTCTTCCGCGACCTGAGGCCCTTCGCCCAGCTTCCCCGGGTCCTGCTCGACGCCGGCACCCTGGTGGGCAGCGTCCTGATCCTCCTCGGGGTGGCGCTGGGGCTCACCAGCTGGTTCGTCGACGCCGAGATCCCCACCCAGCTCGTGGCCTGGATGACCACCCACGTGAAGAGCCCGGCGCTCTTCCTGCTCATGCTGAACGTGGTGCTGCTCGTGCTGGGGAGCGTGCTCGAGATCTACTCGGCCATCGTGGTGGTGGCGCCGCTGGTGGCCCCGCTCGGCGTGGCCTACGGCATCGACCCGGTCCACCTGGGCGTGGTCTTCCTGGCCAACCTCGAGCTGGGCTTCCTGCTGCCACCCATGGGGCTCAACCTCTTCCTCTCCGCCCAGCGTTTCGGGAAGCCCTTGCCCTTCGTCTACCGGAAGGCCTTCCCGTTCCTGGTGATCATGTCGGTGGGCGTGCTGCTGGTGACCTACCTCGAGCCCCTCACCACCGGCGTGGTCCGCCTGGTGAAGGGTTAGCTCACGAGGACGCACGCCGGCCCGGCCACCCCTCCCGCAGCACGAAGAGGGCGAAGGTGACGGCCCAGGCTCCCACCACGTCGATCGAGTAGTGCAGGTGCGCGAGGAGGACCGAGGCGGTCACCGCCAGGGAGGCCGCGAGCGCGATGGGCGCCAGCCTCGGGCGCTCCCGGAGGTAGAGCCAGAGCAGGAACGTGGTCGCCACGTGGCCGGAGAAGAAGAGGTCCTTCGTGAGGTAGGCCGCCATGGCGCCCCGCTGGAAGACCCCGAGCGGCGAGAGCAGCTCCGCGAAGGCCGTCCAGAAGTCGCGTGCCCCGATGCCCGGACCGGCGTGGGCCGGGTCGGGGACGCCCAGCCCGGTGAGGGCGATGGTCACCCCCCGGGTGAGCGAGACGAGCCCTCCCGTCACCATGTAGCGCACCCAGCGGCGCGGCTCGGTCCACAGGAACACGGCGGCGAGCGGGAGGTAGACCGCCAGCCAGGCCCAGTAGTTGGCCCGGTCGATCCAGGGCACGTACGGGAGCCGCTCGAGGAGCGCGTCGGGGAGCGTGGGAGCGGGGCGCAGCTCGGCCCAGAGCGCCAGCGCCGTCATGGCGGCGTAGGCGGCGTAGCGGAAGAGGAGCGCCCCGGCGATCGAGGGCCAGATCGCGAGGAGGGCGCCCGGGCCGGTCCCGGCGCCATCGGCCTCGCCGGGCGCGGCGCCGCTCACGGCGGGAAGCGGCCAGCCGCCGAGAGCAGGTCGAGGTTCGCCTGCCGGACCGCGTCCTCGGCGATCACCGCGGTGGTGGCGGCGTCGCGGGCCCTCCGCTCGGCGTCGATGAGCTCGAGGTTGCTCGTGGCCCCGGCCCGGTAGGCCTGGTTCGCGAGTTCGAGCGCCCCCGCCGCGCTCTCGGCGCCCCGCCGGGCGGCGTCGTAGCCGGCGTAGGCGTAGCGCATGGCCTCGAACGAGAGGCGGACCTCGGAGCGCGCCTGGCGGACGACGCCCTGGAGCGCCTCCTCGGCCTCGCGGGCCAGCGCGCCGCGCTCCTTCGACTGGGCCGGGCGCAGGCCGCCCTCGTAGATCGGGAAGGTGAGGAGGAACTGGACCACCCACCCGGAGGGCGGCGTGGGGTCCACGGCGTTGGACTGGACGTAGCCCTGGATCGCGCCCGTGATCACCGGCATCCAGTCGGCCCAGCTGTCCTTCCAGACGGCCCCGGCGAGGTCCGCCCGGCCCGCGGCGGCCTTCACGTCCTGTCGCCCCAGCACGGCCTGGTCGGCCTGCGCGAGGTCGGGATAGAATTTCACCG
>DAIEMM010000503.1 GCA_027349605.1 Anaeromyxobacteraceae bacterium | reverse complement strand
GGAGACGTCCTCGTTCCCGTTGAGCTCCCCCTTGCCGAGCATCTCCACGATCTCGCGCTCGGAGAAGGGACCGAAGATGCGCCCGGAGGGGCGGCGGACGCGGAAGCCGGGCGCACCCGCCTTGCGGGGAGGCGGGGGCGTCGGGGCGGCCTCTCCACCGGCCGTGAAGAGCATCTCCAGCTCCTCGTCGGGCGGCGCGGGTGGTTCGGCCCCGCGCGCCGCGACGGCCGCGAAGGGGTCCGGCGCCGAGCCGTCGAGCGGGACCTCGCCGAAGGAGAGATGCTCCGGCGTGGCCTCCGCGGCCGGAGGCTCCTGCTCCACGAGGGGCTCGGGCTCGAGGGGAGGCTGCTCCGCGGCGGCCGGCTCGTCGTCGGAGAGGATGTCGAGCACGTCGGGCTCGCCCGACGCGAGATCCTCGATGGGCACGAGCGGCTCCTCGACCGTCGCCGGCTCCTCGAACGCAGCCGGTGCCTCGAACGCAGCCGGTGCCTGGAGCGCCGAGGGCTCCTCCGGGGCCACGGCGGGCTCGTCCGGCGTCACCTCGCCGGCGAAGAGGTCCGGATCCTCGGGAGGCGGCCAGCGCACCCCGCTCTCGCCCGAGGGGGGAGGGGGAAGCGGGATGGCTCCGGTCGGGCTGGTGAAGGCCTCCGGGGCCGGCTCGGCGACCGGGGGCGGCGGGGGCCGGGGCGCGGGCGGGGGCGCATTGCCCGGCAGGGGAACCGGGTCGTTCGACTGGAGGGAAGCCGCGGGAGGCGGGGGGGGCGCCATGCCCACCATGGTCATGCCGGCGGGCTGGGGAGGTCGCGGTGCACCGGCCATGGTGGGAACCGGACCCGAAGCCGGGGGCTGGCCGGACAGGGTGGTCGACGTGGACTGCGCGATCTTGACCGAGAAGACGCGGTCGCACTGGGGGCACCGCACCCGCAGGCCGCCATCGGGGATCTTCTCCGGGGCGACGTCGTAACCGGCCTGGCACTGTGGACACGTGATGCGCATCGCTGGACCCTCGTGCCCCGCGCTCTGGCGCCGGGGCAGCCTGCATGCTAGCTAGGAAAATGGAATCGTACCGCCGCCCGTGAACCAAGCGCCACCAAACAGCGACGTGCTCGTCCTGGGCGCGGGCCTCGCGGGGATCTCCGCGGCGCTGGCGCTCGGTGGGGGCTACCGGCTGGTCGAGCGCGAGTCCCGGCCCGGTGGCCTCTGCCGCACCGACGTCCGGGACGGTTTCGCCTTCGACGCCACCGGCCACTGGCTCCACCTCCGCGACCCGGACACCCGGGCGCTGGCCCACGAGGTGCTGCCGGGAGGCTGGCTCACCGTCCAGCGCCGGGCCGCCATCCGGTCGCACGGAGTCTTCACCGGATACCCCTACCAGGTGAACACCTACGGGCTCCCGCCGGCCGTGGCCGCCGAGAACGTGCTCGGGTTCGTCGCAGCCCAGCTCGGCGAGGCGGGGGCCGAGCTCCGGCAGCGGGTGCCGCGCAACTTCGAGGAGTACGTCCTTCGCCACCTCGGGGAGGGCTTCGCCCGGAACTTCATGTTCCCCTACAACGAGAAGCTCTGGACGGTCCCGCCGGCCGAGCTCACCATCGAGTGGATGGGGCGCTTCGTTCCCCGCCCCACCCTGGAGCAGGTCGTTCGCGGCGCGCTCGGCCTGGAGGGGGACGCGGAGGGCTACAACGCCACCTTCCTGTATCCGCGGGAGGGCGGCATCGAGACCTTCGTCCGCGCCCTCGTCGCCCGGCTTCCACGCACCCCGGAGTGCGGCGTCCACCCCGTGTCCATCGACCCGATCCGCAAGGTGGCGCGCCTCTCCACCGGCGAGGAGGTCCGCTACCGCGCCGTGATCTCGACCGCCCCCCTGCCCGACATGGTGGACCTGGTCGGGGGCGCCCCGGCGGCCGTGCGAGAGGCGTCCCGCCTGCTCCGCGCCGCCACGGTGACGTACGTGAACGTGGCGGCCCGCGACGTGGGGGCTCCCTCCTGGCACTGGACCTACCTTCCGGAGCCGGGCTTCCGCGCCTACCGCGTGGGCTCGGCGTCGGCGGCGGTGTCCTCCCTCGCCCCTCCGGGGTTCCGGAGCTTCTACGTCGAGCTGTCCGGCCGGCAGCCCGTACCGCCCGCCGAGGCCGGGCGGGCCGCCCTCGACGCGCTCCTCTCGCTCGGCATGATCGAATCCCCGGAGGACGTGAAGTTCGCCGAGGTGCGCACCATCCCCCAGGCCTACGTGATCCACGACTTCGTCTACGGATCGGCCCGCGCCGCCGTCCGGGAGTGGCTCGGCGAGCGCGACATCCTGGTGGCGGGACGCTCGGGCAGCTGGGAGTACTCCTCCATGGAGGACGCGCTGCTCGGCGGCCGGCAGGCGGCCCGCCTGCTGAAGCGGTGACCCTGCGCCCATCGCATGTCGGCCGCCTCCCCCGAGCTCTCCATCGTCATCCCCGTCTACGACGAGGAGCGGATCGTCGCGTCGGCCTGCCGGGAGCTCATGGCGGCCCTCGACGAGCGCGGCTGGGACTACGAGCTGGTCCTCTCCGAGAACGGATCGCGCGACCGCACCGTGGCGATCCTGCAGGACCTGGCGCAGGCCCATCCGCGCCTCCGGCACCTCCACTCCCCGGAGCCCAACTACGGCCTGGCGCTGCGCCGCGGCATCCTCGAGGCGCGTGGCCGGTGGGTGGTGGCCGACGAGATCGACCTCTGCGACCCCGGATTCTACGACCGGGCCCTTCCCGTCCTCGCGCGGGGCGAGGCCGACATGGTGGTGGGGTCGAAGCGGGCCGTCGGGTCGGTGGACGGGCGGCCGGCCTTCCGCCGCATCGCCACCTGGGTGCACAACACGGTGCTCCGCGTGGCCCTCGGCTTCCGCGGCACCGATACACATGGGGTGAAGGCCTTCTCCCGCGAGCGCATCGCGCCGGTGGCCTCCCGCTGCGTGGTGGACCGGGACGTCTTCGCGAGCGAGCTCGTCCTGCGCGCCGGCCTGGAGGGGAAGCGGGTGGTCGAGATCCCCATCGAGCTGCACGAGAAGCGGGCCCCCTCCATCGGCCTCCTGCGGCGGGTGCCCAACGTGCTGCGCCAGGTGGCGCGGCTCTTCTGGGTGCTCCGGGTGAGCGCGCCGGTTCATGCCGACCCCGCTGCCCCGGCCCAGTCGTCGAAGTCGCCTCCGGCGTGATAGATCGAGCCGATGGCGGGCATCGGCGAGGAGATCCAGGAACGGCTGCGGCGCTGGACGCTCGAGCTGGGCGGTCCCGGAACCCGGGAGCGCCTGGAGAAGCTCACCCCGCCCCGCAACGAGTACGGCGTCGATCCCTACGGCTTCGACGTGGACTACCTCCAGGCCGCCGCCGCCCCGGTGCTCTGGCTCTACCGGAAGTACTTCCGGGTGAAGGCCTTCGGCCTGGAGAACGTGCCCAACGAGGGCCCGGTGCTGATCGTGGGGAACCACTCCGGCCAGCTCCCCTTCGACGCCGCGATGGTCGAGGCCGCCTGCCTCGTCGACAAGGACCCGCCGCGCGCCGTCCGCGCCCTCGTCGACAAGTGGGTCCCCACCCTGCCCTTCGTCTCCACCCTCTTCGCCCGCTGCGGCCAGATCGTGGGCACGCCGGAGAACTGCCGGCGGCTCCTCGCGGCCGGCGAGGCCCTCCTGGTGTTCCCGGAGGGGACGCGCGGCCTCAACAAGCCCTTCTCCCGGCGCTACCAGCTCCAGGGCTTCGGGCTCGGGTTCATGCGGCTCGCCCTCGAGAACGGGGTCCCCATCGTGCCGGTGGGCGTGGTCGGCGCCGAGGAGCAGGCCCCGGCCTTCCTCGACATCCAGCCCCTGGCCCGGCTGCTGGCCTTTCCCCATTTCCCCATCACCCTCACCGGCCTGCCCCTCCCCATGCCGGTGCGGTACCGGATCTGGTTCGGCGAGCCCATGTGTTTCACGGGGAGCGCCGACGAGGAGGACGCGGTGCTGGAGGGCAAGGTGGCCCGGGTCCGCGACGCGGTGGCCGGCCTGCTCGCGCGCGGGATCGCCGAGCGGGAGCACGTGTTCTGGTGAGCCCGATGCCCGCCAGCGTGGCCATCACCGGCATCGCCGGGAACCTGGGGCGCAAGCTCGCCCGGATCCTCCACGGCGAGACCCACGTCGTCGGCTTCGACCGGCGCCCGCTGCGCGACCGCCCCAAGGACGTCGAGCACCACCAGCTCGACATCCGCAAGGCCCGCGTGGAGGACGTCTTCCGGCGGAGCGCGATCCAGGCCATCGCCCACCTCGGCCTCAAGCACGACCCGCGGGACGACGCCGCCGAGGCCCACAGCTTCAACGTGGCCGGGACCCAGAAGCTCCTCGACATCGCCGCGCGCCACGGCGTGAAGAAGGTGGTGCTGCTCTCGAGCGCCAACGTGTACGGCCCGGCGCCGGGCAATCCCAACTTCCTCCCCGAGGAGACGCCGCTCCTCGGCGCCGCCCGCCTGCCCGGCTACCGCGACCTCATCGAGGTCGACATGTACGTCCAGTCGTTCATGTGGCAGCACCCCGGGATCGAGACCGTCATCCTCCGGCCGGTGAACATCGTCGGTCCCACGGTGCGCAACGCCCCGTCCAACTACCTGCGGCTGGAGCGTCCCATCACCGTCCTGGGATTCGACCCCATGGTCCAGCTGATCCACGAGGAGGACGTCTGCCGGGCCATCGCGCTCGCGCTCCGCCCCGGGGTGCGCGGCGTCTACAACGTGACCGGCCCGGGGGAGATCCCGCTCTCCGCGGCGCTCCGGGAGCTGGGGCGCGAGCCCGTGCCCCTGCCCCATTTCCTCGTCCGCCAGGTCGTGAAGCGCCTCTTCGACGCACGCCTGTCCAGCTACCCCCCGGGCGAGGTGGACTACATCCAGTACCTCTGCGCGGTGGACGGCTCGCGCTTCGTCCGCGACACCGGCTGGACCCCCCGCTTCTCCATCCGCGAGACCCTGCGGAGCGTCCTAGGCAACCGCTGACGCCCTGGGCCCTCCAGGGGTGCTATCCTGGGTGAAGTTCTCCGGTGCCCGGAGGTCCCCGTGCTTCCCTCGTCGCGGCTGCTCCTCCTGGCCGCCCTAGCCACCGCGTCCTGTGCGTCGATTCCC
>DAIEMM010000500.1 GCA_027349605.1 Anaeromyxobacteraceae bacterium | reverse complement strand
GGGTGAAGCTCATGCCGACGTTCCACCCCGCCTACCTGCTGCGCAACCCGGCCGAGAAGAAGCCGGCCTGGGACGACCTCCAGCTGGTCATGAAGGAGTTCGGAAAGCTTCCGTCCGGGAGGGGGACGTGACCGGCTCCGGCTCCGTGCGGCGTGCTGCGCGGCTGGCGTTCCTCGCGGGCCTGGTCGCGGCGGCCGCCACCGGCGCCCTCCGGATCGGCGTCGCCGCGGAGGCGGATCGGCCGCGCGTGCTCCTCCTCGACGTGAAGGGCCCCATCACCACCGGGACCGCCGAATACGTCGAGGCCGGACTCGCCCGCGCCAAGGTCGAAGGCTTCGCGGCCGTGGCCATCGCCCTCGACACCCCCGGCGGGCACCTGGAGGCGACTCGCGACATCGTCCAGCACATGCTCGCAAGCGACGTCCCGGTGATCGTCTGGGTGGGACCGGGCGGCGCCCGGGCCGGATCGGCCGGGGTGTTCATCACCCTCGCCGCCGACGTGGCGGCCATGCACCCCACCTCGGTCATCGGCGCCGCCCATCCCGTGGCGGGCGGGGGCGAGGACGTTGAGCAGCAGGCCGGCAAGGAGATGGCCCGCAAGGTCGAGAACGACACCGCCGCCTTCGCGCGCAGCATCGCCACCACCCGCGGTCGCAACGCCGACTGGGCCGAGAAGGCGGTGCGGGAGAGCGTCTCGGCCACCGCCGAGGAGGCGCTCCGGTTGAAGGTGGTGGACGTCGTCGCCCCCGACATGGCCGCGGCGCTGGCCTTCGCCGACGGGCGCAGCTACACGCGCTCCGGGACCGCGCGGGTCATCCACACCCGGGACGCCCAGGTGGTGCGGAGCGAGATGACCGTCCGGCAGAGGACCCTGGCCTTCCTCTCCGATCCCAACGTCATCGCGGTCCTGATGATGCTCGGGACGCTCGGGATCGCGCTCGAGTTCTACCATCCGGGCGGGATCGTCCCCGGAGCGCTGGGCGCGTTCTTCCTCCTGCTCGCCTTCCTCTCCATGAAGGTCATCCCGGTGAACGTGGGTGCGCTGGTCCTCATCCTGGCCGGGGTCGCGCTGCTGGTGGCGGAGGGGTACATGACCACCCACGGGATCGCCGGCCTGGCCGGCGCCGCCCTGCTGGGCATCGGGACCCTGTTCTTCATCGACCGCAGCTCGGCCGAGTACCGCTTCGACCCCGCGCTGCTCACGCTGTCGCCCTGGGTGGTCTGGCCGACCCCGCTGGCGCTCGCATCCCTCCTGGGGTTCGTGGGGTGGAAGGTGGCCCGGACCCGGCAGGAGAAGCTGCAGGTCGGCGCCCCCGGGATGCTGGGAGAGCTGGGCGAGGCCACCTCCGAGATCGGACCCGACGCGGGGGAGGCCTTCGTCCACGGGGAGCTCTGGGCGGCACGGTCCCCGCTGCCCATCGCACGGGGCACGGCGGTGCGCGTTCGCGAGGTCCGGGGGCTCGTGCTCCACGTCGAGGCCGCCCCCGATCGTCGAGGTATCATACCCTGAGTCAATTCCGGGCCCCGCCCGGAGAGGAGAAGCGCACATGCCCGCCCTCGGACTGCTCATCCCCGTCGCCCTCGTGGCCGGCTGGTTCGCCATGGGGCTTCGCATCATCAACGAGTACGAGCAGGGGGTGGTGCTCCGGCTCGGCCGCTTCGTGGGGGTCCGCACCGCCGGCCTGAAGTGGATCGTCCCCTTCATCGACCGCATGGTGATCATCGACATGCGCGTCACCGCGGAGCAGGTGCCGCCGCAGGACGTCATCACCCGCGACAACGTCTCGATCAAGGTGAACGCGGTCATCTACTTCCGCGTCGTCGAGGCGAGCAAGGCCTTCCTCCAGGTGACGGACTTCCTCTTCGCCACCAGCCAGTTCGCCCAGACCACGCTCCGCTCGGTGCTCGGGCAGGTGGAGCTCGACGAGCTGCTCTCGCAGCGCGACAAGATCAACCGCCAGCTCCAGGAGATCATCGACCGGCACACCGAGCCCTGGGGCGTGAAGGTCACCGCCGTCGAGGTGAAGCAGATCGACCTGCCCGAGGAGATGCGCCGCTCGATGGCGGGGCAGGCCGAGGCCGAGCGCGAGCGGCGCGCCAAGGTCATCAACGCCGAGGGCGAGCTCCAGGCCGCCACCAAGCTCGGCGAGGCGGCCGACATCATTGCCCGGTCTCCCGGGGCGCTGCAGCTCCGCTACCTCCAGACCCTGGTGGAGATCTCCAGCGACAAGGGGACGAACGTCGTGTTCCCGCTCCCGCTCGACCTCATCCGCCCCTTCCTGGAGTCGAAGCAGAAGTGAAATAGGCTTCCGGGAAGGCCGTAGGGAGGGGGCCGGCGCCGTCCGCGCCGAAGGAGGAACCCATGCGCCGTCCTGCCCTCTTCGCCCTCACGGTCGCCGCCGCCGCCCTGCCCGTCCTGGCGCTGGCGGCCCCGATCGTCACCCCTGTTCCCGTCGGGGGGCCCTTCACCCGGGTCGAATCGCGCGGTGACTTCGACGTCGAGGTCCGCGAGGGGAGCCCGGCGTCGGTCGAGATCGTGGCGGAGCCCGGGATGGGCGAGCGGATCCAGGTCGAGGTCCCGGGAGGCGAGCTCGTCCTCACCCGGAAGCGGTCGTTCGATTCCGCGAAGGGCGTGCTCGTGAAGGTGGTCCTGCCCGAGTTCCGCGGGCTTTCCGTGGGAGGGAGCGGGAAGGGCACGGCCGAGTCGGGTCCCACTCCGCGCGACGTGAAGCTCGCGGTGAGCGGCTCGGGCGACGTCGCATGGAAGGGCACCGCCGCAGCGCTCGACCTCGCCGTCTCGGGATCCGGGGAGATGAAGGCTGCGTGCGACGCCGGCGCCGTGACGGCCGCGCTCTCGGGCTCGGGCGAGATGAAGCTCTCCGGCAAGGGAAGGAGGCTGAAGGTGGCGGTATCCGGCTCGGGTGAGCTCGACGGGAA
>DAIEMM010000496.1 GCA_027349605.1 Anaeromyxobacteraceae bacterium | reverse complement strand
CCCGCCGACCCACTCGAGCGGCTCGATGCCGTCTTCGTCTCCACCCACAAGTTCCTGGGCGGGCCGGAGGGCTCGGGCGTGCTGGTCGCCCACCGCGACCTCTTCCGCACCCGGACGCCCGAGCGCCCCGGCGGCGGGACGGTGGACTACGTCGCCGGGTGCCGCCACGACCAGGTGGACTACGTGCAAAGGCTCTCCGAGCGCGAGGAGGGCGGGACGCCCGACATCCTCGGCGACGTGCGGGCCGGCATCGCCTTCGCGCTGAAGGACCAGGTGGGGGCCGCCGCCATCCGCGACCACGACGTGGCGCTGGCCCGGGACGCCGTCACGCGGCTCCGCCGCCACCCGCGCATCCGGATCTACGGGCCGGTCGACGCGCCGCGCCTCCCCATCCTCTCCTTCAACGTCGACGGGCTGCACCACGACCTCGTCTCGGCGCTCCTCGACCACCTCTTCGGCATCCAGAACCGGGCCGGGTGCTCCTGCGCCGGCCCCTACGGCCACCGGCTGCTGGGCATCCAGGGCGACCTCTCCGAGCGCTTCCGCCGCCTGATCGCGGCCGGCGTGGTGGGCGCGAAGCCCGGGTGGGTGCGGGTGTCCCTCCCCTGGTACGGCTCGCCGGCCGACGTGGAGTTCACGCTTCGTGCGGTCGAGTTCGTGGCCACCCGCGGCGACGCCTTCGTACCCCTCTACCGGCTCGACTGGCGCGACGGCGTGTGGCGCCACCGCGAGGCCGAGGTGGAGCGGCCGTCTCCGCTGCGGCTCGACGTGGCGGAGATGCTGGCCGGGACACCCGGGCGGCCCGAGGCCCCCTCCCCGGCCGCGCGCGAGGCGGAGCGGGCCGGCTACCTGGCGGAGGCGACGCGCCTCGCCGACGGGCTCGACGAGCGCTGGCGGCGCGAGCCTCCCGCCTGGAACCGACCCACCGGGAACGCCGAGGTCGACGCCCTCGCCTGGTTCCGCTACGTGGAGACCGAGGGGTTGTAGGCCCGCCGAGCGGGCTAGTGCCCCTTCTCGGTCGGGCTCGAGACGATCGCCTCGAAGGTGGCGGCGTCGAGGAACTGCGGGGTGTAGCTGGCCCCGGCGGCGACGAGCTGGCCCACGAAGGCACGGAGGTGGTTCCGGCTGCCCTTCGACAGGTTCGCGTACACGTTCAGCACGGTCGGGTCGGTGGCCTCGAGCGTGTACTCCGCGAGGTCCGCCAGGTCGAAGTCCTCGATGGTGGCGCCGACCCCGAGCGCCTCGATCTCTCCGGCCGAGCCCTGCTCGACGAGGCTCGCGTAGAGGTTCCCCAGCTCGACGTTGGTGAACTCGCCGACGTCGTTCCCGGCGGCCGGGTCGGGGATGCCGGCGCTCACGAGGAGGCCCAGCACGGCGTCCATGTGGCGCTGCTCGCTCTCCTGGATGTTGGCGAAGACGCCGAGGTTCCAGCGCTGGCCGAGCGTGATGTAGACGTCGCGGGCCAGCTTCTCCTCCTCCCGCAGGAAGACGAGGTCCGCGGTGGTGGCGTCGTCGACGGGGAGGACGGCGGCCGAGGACGTGGCGGTGGAGTTCCCGTCCACGGGTGTGGCTGCGGTTCCGCAGCCGGCGAGGAGGGCGGCGACGAGCAGCACCGATGGGACGACGGGCATCCTCTGCATGACGGCTCCTTGGCCCTCTCGGGCGGGTGGCGGGTTGACGTCCCTCCCTGGGGCTGAAACCCGGGCCGTCCCTCCCGGTTCCACGACCGGGTCCGCGTCACGATGCCGCACCCCGCACGGCCCACCCCGCACGACGCGACCCGAGCCGGGCACGACGAATAACGACCTGTCCGGGGCATGGGGCTGCGCGGCGGCACCGGTCCGCGTGCCCGGGGAGACCGGCACGTTGCTGCGGCGGACCTGGGGAGGCGGACGAGCTACGCGCTCTCCTGCTCCTTGCGCAGGACGACGAGGGGCTGCTCGCCCTTCTCGATGACTTCCTCGCTGATGACGATCTCCTGCACGTTCCGGCGGCTCGGCACGTCGTACATGATGTCGAGCATGGCGCCCTCGACGATGGCGCGCAGGCCGCGCGCCCCCGCCTTGTTCTTCACCGCCGCGCGGGCGATGGCCTTGAGCGACCCGTCGGTGAACTTGAGGGTCACCCCGTCCATCTCCATGAGCTTCCGGTACTGCTTCACGAGCGCGTTGCGCGGGCGGGTGAGGATCTCCACCAGCGCGGTCTCGTCGAGCTCCTCGAGCGCGGTGACCACCGGGAGACGGCCCACGAACTCGGGGATCATCCCGAACTTGAGGAGGTCCTCCGGCTCCACCAGCGCGAGCAGCTCGCCGACGTTGCGCTCCTCCTTCTTCTTCGCGTCGGTGCCGAAGCCCAGGCTGCGTCCGCCCAGCCGGCGCTCGATGACGCCCTCCAGGCCGCAGAAGGCGCCGCCGCAGATGAAGAGGATGTTGGTGGTGTCGACCTGCAGGAACTCCTGCTGCGGGTGCTTGCGCCCGCCCTTGGGCGGCACGTTGGCCACCGTGCCCTCGATGAGCTTGAGGAGCGCCTGCTGCACGCCCTCGCCGGACACGTCGCGGGTGATGCTGGGGTTCTCGCTCTTGCGGGCGATCTTGTCGATCTCGTCGATGTAGACGATGCCCTTCTGGGCCCGCTCGATGTCGTGGTCGGCGGCCTGCAGGAGGTTGACGATGATGTTCTCGACGTCCTCGCCCACGTACCCGGCCTCGGTCAGCGTGGTGGCGTCGGCGATGGTGAAGGGGACGTTGAGGATGCGGGCCAGCGTCTGGGCCAGCAGCGTCTTGCCCGAGCCGGTGGGGCCGAGCACGAGGATGTTGGACTTCTGCAGCTCGACGTCGTCGACCTCGAG
>DAIEMM010000495.1 GCA_027349605.1 Anaeromyxobacteraceae bacterium | reverse complement strand
GTCGAGGTCGACGTTCCCCTTGAAGGGGTGGACGGTGGCCGGCTCGAGACCCTCCCGGATGACCAGGTCGCGGGGCTCGGCCCCGTTCCACTCGAGGAGCGCGCGGGTGGTGTCGAAGTGGCAGTTGCTGGGGACGACGTGCCCCGGCTTGCACACCGTCCCGAAGAGGATCCTCTCCGCCGCCCTGCCCTGGTGGGTGGGGACGAAGTGGGCGTAGCCGGTGAGGTCGCGGACCACCGCCTCGAGCCGGTAGAAGCTGCGGGCGCCGGCGTAGCTCTCGTCGCCGAGCATCATGGCCGCCCACTGGCGGGTGCTCATGGCGCCGGTGCCCGAGTCGGTGAGCCAGTCGAGCAGCACGTCGTCGGCCCGGAGCTGGAAGACGTTCAGCTTCGCGGCGGCGAGGAGCGCCTCCCGCTCGGTCCGGGTGGTCATCCGGATGGGCTCGACCGACTTGATCCGGAACGGCTCGATCAGGGTCTTCGGCATGGCACCACCTGTACCACCGGGTCAGGCCCTCCGGGTCCGGTACCTCGCCCGCAGCGCAAACGGTCCCTGGCGACCCCCGGGGTGGCCGATCTTCCATTTAGCGGGAGGGGGCTTCCAAGCCGTCCTTCCAACGCGTCATTGGATGGGGTCGCTCACGCCGCGCCCGCCGGAGGATCCGATGCCCGTCCGCCCGTTCCGCAAGGTCATGGCCGCCAACCGCGGCGAGATCGCCATCCGCATCTTCCGTGCCTGCACCGAGCTGCGCATCCCCACGGTCGCCATCTACTCCGAGGAGGACCGGCTCTCGCTGCACCGCTACAAGGCCGACGAGGCCTACCTGGTCGGCAAGGGCAAGAAGCCCATCGACGCCTACCTGGGCATCCAGGAGATCGTCGAGCTGGCCCGCCGGGTCGGGGTCGACGCCATTCACCCAGGGTACGGATTCCTGGCCGAGAACGCCGACTTCGCCGACGCCTGCGAGAAGGCCGGCATCGCCTTCATCGGCCCCACCGGCGAGATGATGCGCAGCCTGGGCGACAAGGTGGCCGGCCGGCGGGCCGCCATCGCGGCGGGCGTACCGGTCGTCCCCGGCACCGCCGAGCCCATCCTCCACGACGAGCAGGCGCTCATCTTCGCCCGCCAGCACGGGTACCCCATCATCGTGAAGGCCGCCGCCGGGGGCGGAGGGCGCGGCATGCGGGTGGCCCGCAGCCAGAAGGAGCTGCTGGAGGGGCTCGTCTCGGCCCGCAGCGAGGCCCAGGCCGCCTTCGGCAACCCGGCCGTCTTCCTGGAACGCTACGTGGAGAACCCCAAGCACCTCGAGGTGCAGGTGATGGGGGACGCCCACGGCGGGCTGGTCCACTACTTCGAGCGGGACTGCTCGGTGCAGCGCCGCCACCAGAAGGTGGTGGAGTTCGCGCCCTCCCTGGCCCTCTCCCCCGAGCAGCGCGCCGCCCTCTGCGAGGACGCGCTGCGCATCTGCCGGCAGGTCTCCTACCGCAACGCCGGCACCATCGAGTTCCTCCTCGACGGCCAGGGGCGCCACTACTTCATCGAGGTGAACCCGCGCATCCAGGTGGAGCACACGGTCACCGAGATGATCACCGGCCGGAACCTGGTCCAGACCCAGATCCGGGTGGCCCAGGGCCACCGGCTCTCCGATCCGGAGATCGGGCTCGCCTCCCAGGCCGACGTCCAGATGCGCGGCTTCGCCATCCAATGCCGCATCACCACCGAGGACCCGCAGAACGGCTTCGCGCCCGACTTCGGGACCATCAAAGCCTACCGCACCGCCGGTGGCGCCGGGGTCCGGCTCGACGCCGGCAACGGCTTCACCGGGGCCCAGATCACCCCCCACTACGATTCCCTGCTGGTGAAGGTCTGCACCTGGGGCCTGTCGTTCCAGGAGTCGGCGCGCATCATGCACCGCTGCCTGCAGGAGTTCCGCATCCGGGGCGTGAAGACCAACATCCCCTTCCTGGAGAAGGTGGTCACCCACCCGCTCTTCCTGGAGGGACGCGCCGACACCTCCTTCATCTACCGGAACCCCGACCTGCTGGTCTCGGTCCAGAAGAAGGACCGCGGCTCGAAGCTGCTCTCCTGGATCGGCGAGGTGGTGGTGAACGGCTCGCCCGGCGTGCAGAAGCCGCTGCGCCCCAGCCTGCTGCGGGACGCGCCGCTGCCGAGGGTGGACCTGGCCTCCGCCCCGCCGGCGGGGACGCGCGACATCCTGCTGGCCCGCGGGCCGGAAGGGCTGGCGGCCTGGGCCCGGGCGCAGAAGGGGCTCCTCTTCACGGACACCACCATGCGCGACGCGCACCAGTCGCTGCTCGCCACCCGGGTCCGCAGCCACGACCTCCTGCGAATCGCCCCGGCCACGGCGCGGCTCGGGGCCGGGCTCTTCAGCCTGGAGCTGTGGGGAGGCGCCACCTTCGACGTCGCCATGCGCTTCCTCAAGGAGGACCCCTGGACGCGGCTCCACCGGCTGCGCGAGGCCATCCCCAACATCCTCTTCCAGATGCTCCTGCGCGGCTCGAACGCGGTGGGCTACACCAACTACCCCGACAACGTGGTGGAGCGGTTCGTCGAGGAGGCGGCGGCGAGCGGGGTCGACGTCTTCCGGGTCTTCGACGCCCTCAACTGGACGAAGAGCATGACCGTGGCCATGGAGGCGGTGCGCAGGAGCGGAAAGGTCTGCGAGGCCGCCATGTGCTACACGGGCGACATCACGGATCCGAGGCGGGACAAGTACCCGCTCTCCTACTACGTGTCCCTGGCCCGGGAGCTGGAGCGCATGGGGGCCCATTTCCTCGCGGTGAAGGACATGGCGGGCCTCATGAAGCCCATGGCCGCCCGCAAGCTCTTCACGGCGCTCAAGGCGGAGGTGGGCGTCCCGGTCCACTTCCACACCCACGACACCTCCGGCGTGGCCTCGGCCTCGGTGATGGAGGCGGCCGCCGCCGGCGTCGACGTGGTGGACGCGGCCCTCTCGTCGCTCTCCGGCCTCACCGCCCAGCCCAACCTGAACTCGCTGGCCGCGGCGCTGGCCGGGACCGAGCGCGACCCGGGCCTGGACGGCCCCGGGCTGCAGCGGCTCGCCGACTACTGGGAGGCGGTGCGGGAGTGGTACGCGCCCTTCGAGTCGGGGCTCCGCAGCGGGACCGCCGAGGTCTACTGG
>DAIEMM010000494.1 GCA_027349605.1 Anaeromyxobacteraceae bacterium | reverse complement strand
GTCGAGGTCGCGGCGGAGGCGCCGGTGCTGGAAGCCGTCGTCGAGGAGGAGCACGTCGGCGCCCAGGGCAACCGCGCGGACGGCCAGGCGCGCGCGGTCCGGACCGCAGAGGACGCGCAACCCCGGAAGGCGGCGGGCCAGGAGCACCGGCTCGTCCCCGCCCCCGGCCGCGTCGAGGAGAACCCGCTCCCCGTCCGCCACCACCCGGTCGTCGGTCCGGGTGGCGCCGTACCCGCGCGAGAGGACCGCCGGCCTCCGCCCCGCGGCGAGGAGGCGCCCGGCGATGGCCATCGCGACCGGCGTCTTCCCGGCGCCGCCCACCGCCAGGTTGCCGACCGAGACCACCGGGACTCCGGCACGCACCGACGGGAGGATCCCGGCCTGGTAGAGCGCCCCTCGGGCGGCCGCCCCGGCACGGAAGAGCCCCTCGGCGAGGAGCAGCGGGGCCCCGAGGAGCCGGTCGGGCATCGAGGCGTCCGCGCTCCACCAGAGGCGCTCCCGGAAGCCCGGCCTCCGCTCCGGGCTCACGCCGGACCCCGGACGCGGGGAAGGGCCCGCAGCATGTGGTCCACGTTGCGGGCGCTGGCCCCGCGGACCGCGCCCACCGCCTCGCGCGCCATGGCCCCGAGCCGAAGGATCTCGTCCGGGCGCGACAGGAGCTCACGCGCCACCTTGAAGAGCTGGTCGGGCGTGGCCACCTGGATCCCGCCCCGCCCCACCAGGACCTGCACGCTGTCCTTGAAGCTCTCCATGTGCGGGCCGAAGAGGACGGGCTTCCCCTGCCCCGCCGGCTCGAGGACGTTCTGGCCGCCACGCCGGATGAAGCTACCGCCCACGAAGGCGAGCGTGGCGAGCCGGTAGGCCGCCGCCAGCTCGCCGATGGTGTCGAGCACGACGACCTGCGCCGGTCCTGCCGCCGCCCCGGCGCTCCGCAGGCGGGCGGTGAGGCCCTTCCCCTGCGCGATGGCGACGACCTTTCCCGCCCGCTCGACGTAGCGCGGGGCCGCCACCATCTGGAGCCCCGGGAAGTCGGCGAGGAGCCTGCGGTACACGTCGACCAGCAGCTCCTCCTCCCCGTCGTGGGTGGAGCCCGCGATGAAGACCGGCCGGGACGGGTCGAGCGCCAGGGCGGCGCGCAGCGCCTCGTCGTCGCCGCGCGGCCGGTCGAGCACCAGCGCGTCGAACTTGGTGTTGCCGGTGACCCAGACCCGGTCGGGCGGGGCGCCGAGCTGCAAGGCGCGCTCGGCCTCCTCGTCGGAGCGCATCAGGAAGAGCGTGATGGAGCGGAGCGGCTTGCCCACCGCCCGGAAGAAGGTCCGGTAGCGGGAGAGCTTCTCGGGCGCGAAGCGGCCGTTGGTGAGCGCGATGCGCACCCCGGCCTTGCGGGCGGCGCGGATGAGGTTGGGCCAGATCTCGGTGTACTCGAGCACCAGGAGGTCCGGGCGCAGCGCGGCCATGGCCCGCCGGGTGGCGCCCGGGAGGTCGTACGGCGCGTACACGATCACGTCGGCCTCGCGGATCTTGGCGCGAGCCATGTCCAGGCCGCTGTTGGTGATGGTCGTGACCACCAGGCAGCACCCCGGCATGCGCTCCTTCAGCTCCCGCATCATGGGCTGGAGCGAGAGGAGGTCGCCCGCGCTGGCGCCGTGGAGCCAGATCCGCGGCGAGCCCCTTCCCGGCGCCTCCCGGGAGCGGTAGTAGCCGAACCGCTCCTTGATCCCGTGGCGCAGCTTGGGGTGGAAGAGCAGCACCGGCAGGAGCACCAGGACGGCGAGGTAGCTCCCGATCGCGTAGAGGGCGTGCACGATCCGCCGGCTCCTACGCGATCCGCACCGGGCTGGCGACGTTCTCCACCGGCGCCCCGCCCTCGTAGATCCGGTAGAGCCGGGCGTACTCGCCGCCCCGGGCGAGGAGCTCGTCGTGGCGCCCCTCCTCGGCCACCCGCCCCTGCGACAGGACGACGATCCGGTCGGCGTTGCGGATGGTGGAGAGCCGGTGGGCGATGACCAGGGTGGTGCGGTGGGCGCCCTGCCCTCCCTCTCCGATGCCCATGAGCCGCTCCAGCGCGCGCTGGACCTCCCGCTCGCTCTCCGCGTCGAGGGCGCTCGTCGCCTCGTCGAGGAGCAGGACGGGCGCGTCCTTCAGGAACGCCCGGGCGATGGCGATGCGCTGCCGTTGCCCTCCGGAGAGCATGACTCCCCGCTCGCCCACCACCGTGTCGTAGCCCTCCGGCAGGGCCCGGATGAACTCCTCGGCGTGGGCCATCCGGGCGGCCCGCTCCACCTCCGCGAGCGGGATGTCGGGTCGGCCGTAGGCGATGTTGGAGCGGACCGAGGTGTTGAAGAGCACGGTCTCCTGGGTCACCAGCGCGATCCCCGCGCGCAGGCTGGCCAGGGTGGCGTCACGGACGTCGACGCCGTCGATGGTGATTCGACCCCCGGTGACGTCCCAGAAGCGGGGCAGGAGGTTCGCCACGGTGGTCTTCCCGCCGCCGGAGCTCCCGACGAGCGCCACCACCTCCCCCTTCCTCACCGCGATCGAGACCCCGTGGAGCACGGGGCGCTCGCCGTAGGAGAACGAGACGTCCTCGTAGCGGATGGCGTCGCGCAGCGGCGGGAGGGTGACCTTGCCCTGGTCGGGCACGTCGGTCCGTGCGTCGAGGATCTCGAAGATCCGCTCGCCGGCCGCGGCCCCCACCATGGCCACCTGGCCGACCTTACCCAGGGACTTGACCGGGGTGTAGAGGAGCAGGATGGCGGTCAC
>DAIEMM010000492.1 GCA_027349605.1 Anaeromyxobacteraceae bacterium | reverse complement strand
CTGGACCTGGCGGCGCTCTCCCGCTCCGGCGCCACCGTCGTCCTCTGCCCGCGCTCGAACCTGCACGTCTCGGGGCGTCTCCCCGACCTGCCCCGTCTCCTCGTTGCGGGCATCCCGCTCGCGGTGGGCACCGACTCGCTCGCCTCCTCGCCTTCGCTCTCGCCGCTCGAGGAGCTCTCGGTCCTGCACCGCGCCTTTCCCGGGGTGGCGCCGGGCAGGCTCCTCTCGCTCGCCTGGAACGGCGCCTCGGTGGGGGCGCCCGCGGTGGGACGGCTGGCCCCCGGCACCGCTCCCGGCGTCCTGGCCGCCCCGCTCGGCGGCCATCGGCCCACGGACCCCCTGGCCTGGCTCCTCGCGTCGGAGCCCCCCCGATCCCTCCGGTGGCTGGCCCGCCACCGGCCGGAGTCCCGCGCATGACCGTCGGCGCCGTTGCACGGATGGTGAAGTTCTCGCACTCCCTCTTCGCCTTGCCGTTCGCGGTGTCGGCGGTGGTGCTGGTGGCCGGCCAGGCCCGCCTCGACCCGGTCCGGCTCCTCCTCGTGGCCGTCGCGGTGGTGGCGGCGCGCACCGCGGCCATGGCCATGAACCGCATCGCCGACCGGCCCTTCGACGCCGAGAACCCGCGCACCCGCGGCCGGGAGCTGGTCACCGGCGAGGTCTCGCCCGCGGCGGCGTGGGCGCTCGTCACCGGCTCGAGCCTCGCCTTCGTGGCCGCGGCGGCGCTCCTCTCCCCGCTCACCGGGTGGCTCGCGCTCCCGGTGCTCGGCATCCTGCTCGGCTACTCCTACGCCAAGCGCTTCACCTGGGGTTGCCACCTCTGGCTGGGAGTGGCCCAGGCGCTCGGCCCCGTCGGCGTGGCCATCGCCCTCACCGGGACCGCGCCGCCGTCGGCGCTCCTCCTCGGCGCGGGCGTGGGCGCCTGGATCGCCGGCTTCGACGTCTTCTACTCGATGCAGGACATGGAGTTCGACCGCTCCCGGCGGCTCTCCTCCATCCCGGCCCGCTTCGGGATCGGGGGCGCGCTCTCCTGGGCGCGGGGCCTGCACGTCCTGGCCGTCGCCCTCCTGCTCGCGTCGGGCGCCGCCGGGCGCCAGGGGCCGTCGTGGTTCCTCGGCACCGCCATCCTGGCCGCGGTGCTGCTCGCCGAGCACCTCTACGTGGCGCCGCACGGGGAGCTTCACCCGGAGCGGATCGGCAAGGCCTTCTTCGACTTCAACGCCTTCGCGTCGGTGGCCTTCGCGCTGTGCGCCATCGCCGGCCTCGTCCTGCGGAGCCAGCATTGAGCGGCCAGGGAAGCGCCGCGGCGCCGCTCCCGCCACCCGCCTCCGCCCTGCGGCGCGCCGAGCAGCGGGCCGCCGACGCGGTGGGCGCGCTGCTCGTCCTCTGGGGCTTCAAGCGGCAGATGGGCCGGGTGTGGACGGTCCTCTTCCTCTCCGAACGGCCGCTCACCGCGGCAGAGGCCTGCGAGCGGCTGGGCATCTCCACCGGTCTCCTCTCCATGACCCTCGCCGACCTGCGGTCCTGGGGAGCGGTCCGGACGGTGACCGTCCCCGGCGAGCGGCGGGAGCGGTACGAGGCCGACGTGCAGGTATGGCGGATGGTGCTGCGCGTGCTCGGCAGCCGGGAGCGGGGGGCGCTCGACGAGGCGCTCCAGGCCTTCGAGGCCTCGCTCGAGGAGGCCAGGGGCTCGATGGTGGACGCCGACCCCGCGGTGCGCGCCGCGGCCCGCTTCCGCGCCGACAGGCTGTCCCGGCTCGTGTCCCACACCCGGGGCGCGGTGGGCCTGCTCCGGATCCTCACCGAGGCGATCGCCGGCCGGCGGCGGGGGTAGCTTTCCAGGCTAGTCCGCCAGCGCCCGGCGCGCCGCCTCGACCGCCCTCGCCGACACCTCCGCCGGGTCGACGCCGAGCACCTCTCCCTCGCGCAGCCGCACCTCGCCGGCCACCATCACCCAGGACGCCGGCGCGCCGGCCAAGAGGACGGCCGCGTTGCCACCCCGGCCCTCGGGCTCGACCGCGGACGGCCGCCATTCGAGGAGTGCGAGGTCGGCGGCCGCCCCCGCCTCCACGACGCCGAGGCGGATCCCGAGAAGCTGCCCCGCCAGCACCGCCCCGGTCGGCCAGGCCGATTCCTCCAGGAAGTTCCCCCCCGGCGGCGGCGCGGATCGCCTCCTTCGCAGGTGGCCGGCAAGCTCGACCGCCTCCCCGGCCAGGTCTGGAAAGAGCCCGTCGGTCCCGAGCGCGAGCGGGACCTCCGACAGCGCCGCCAGGTCGAGGCTGGCCGGCTCGACGCCCCAGTAGCGGGCCGCGCGGAGCGGCACGACCAGCGCGGCGTCGGCCCCGCGGAGCGCGTCCGCCTCGGGCGTGGAGAGCGTGGAGGCATGGGCGACGAGGGTCCGGCTCCCCAGCAGCCCCGCGTCGTCGAGGAGCTGGAGCGGCCACCTCTGCTCGAGCCCCCAGGACCGCTCGAGGTCGGAACCGTCCTCGCCGATCGACGCGTGGATGCCGAACCGGGCGGCCGTCCCGGAGAGTGCTTCGAGGGTCTCGCGGGTGGTGGCGGCGAGACCGTCGAGGCCGGCCATCCCCCGCACCATCGGGTCGTTCGCGCGCGGCGCCGCGAACTCCCCGGCGGCGCGGGCCGAGGCCTGCCCTCGCCCGGCGCCCCCCAGATCGCTCGCGCCGTGGGCGAGAAGCGCCCGGATGCCCACCACCCGCACCGCCCGCTCCGCCGCGAGCAGGGTCGGGAGTTCCTCTCCGGGCATGGCCCGCTCGAGCGCCACGACGGTCGTGGTGCCAGCCCGGAGCGCGGCCAGCGCGGCGGCCGTGGCGAGCGCCTCCACGTCGGCCGGGGCGAGCCGATCCTCCGCCGGGCGGCGGAATCCCTGGCGGAGCGCCCGGGGCGACCCGGGATACCGTGCGGGGAGGCCCGCGAAGCGGAGCAGCGCGCCGGCCGCGAGATGGGTGTGCGCGTCGACGCCCCCCGGGACGAGAAGCCTCCCGTCGGCGTCGATCTCCCAGTCGCCCGGCTCCGGGACCACCCGTTCCCCGTGCAGCGCGACCCGGGTGATCCGGTCCCCCTGGACGACGACGGTGGCGCCGACGGCGGGAGGGTCTCGCACGAGGCGGGCCCGGCGGATCACGATGCGCGTGGACACGGGCGCCATCCTCACCCGCTCCCTTCTCCCCGTAAAGCCTGGGGTTTCCGGGTACGCCCCGTCCGGGACTTGCCGCATGACATCTAAATGATATCAATACGATGTCACCCCTGGGAGAACCCACATGATCCGTGAAAAGGAGCTGCACCCCCCCTCCGGCATCACCGTCCTCGTCTTCCTCGTCCCCGCCACGCTCGGCTCCCTGGCGATGCTCCTCCTCGCCGCGACGACGGGCCAGGTGGTCCTCATCGTCGTCTGCGCGCTGGTCACCGCCCTCCTCGGGCTCCTCTTCGCGGGGCTCTTCGTCGTGAACCCGAACGAGGCGAAGGTGCTCCAGCTCTTCGGGCACTACGCCGGGTCGGCGCGCGAGCCCGGGCTGCGCTGGGCGAACCCCTTCTACACGAAGAGGAAGGTCTCGCTCCGCGTGGTCTCCTTCGAGTCGGGCAAGCTGAAGGTGAACGACCTCGACGGGAATCCGGTGGAGATCGCCGCCATCGTGGTCTGGAACGTCATCGACAGCGCCCAGGCCGCCTTCCAGGTGGACGATTACGCGGAGTACGTGCGGGTGCAGAGCGAGGCGGCCCTTCGCGGCCTGGCCTCCCGCTACCCGTACGACGTCCACGACGAGGAGAAGACCTCGCTGCGCGGCTCGACGGCGCTGGTCGCCGAGCAGCTGCAGAAGGAGGTCGAGGAGCGGGTGGAGGCCGCCGGCGTCGAGGTACTCGAGGCGCGCATCAGCCACCTCGCCTACGCGCCGGAGATCGCGCACGCCATGCTGCAGCGACAGCAGGCCGCCGCCATCATCGCCGCGCGGACCCGGATCGTGGAGGGCGCGGTCGGCATGGTGGAGATGGCGCTCGACCGGTTGCTCCGGAGCGGCACCGTCCACCTCGACGAGGAGCGGAAGGCCGCCATGGTCTCGAACCTCCTCGTGGTGCTCTGCGCCGACCGGTCCACCCAGCCGGTCATCAACGCCGGGACCCTCTACTAGGCCTTCGCGAATGGCCGAGCGGAAGCCCTTCCTGCTGCGCATGGACCCCCGGGTCCTGGAGGCGCTGCAGCGCTGGGCCGACGACGACCTGCGCAGCCTGAACGGGCAGATCGAGTACCTGCTCCGGCGGGCGCTCCACGACGCGGGGCGGCCGCCGCGGACGGACGGCGGCGGCGGGCCAACCTTGCCCCCCGGGCCAGCCGGGGGTAAGTAACCGCTCCCATGCTGTCGCCCGAGGTCCTCCAGAAGCTCGAGTCCATCGAGCGCCGCTTCGAGGAGCTGACGCACCACCTCTCCGACCCGGCCGTGGCCTCCTCCGGCGAGCGCTTCAAGAAGGTCTCGAAGGAGCGGGCCGGGCTCGAGCCCACCGTCTCGGCCCTGCGCGCCTGGCGCGCCCTCCAGCGGGAGATCGCCGACAACGAGGCGATGCTGGCCGAGAAGGACGAGGGCATCCGCGACATGGCCAAGGAGGAGCTCTCGCTCCTTCGGCCCCGGGTGGACCCCTCCGAGGAGCAGCTCAAGATCTTCCTCATCCCCCGCGACCCCAACGACGACAAGGACGTCATCGTGGAGATCCGGGCCGGCGCGGGCGGGGACGAGGCCGGCCTCTTCGCCGCCGAGATCCTGCGCATGTACCTGCGCTACGGCGAGCGGCGCGGCTGGCGCTGCGAGATGCTCGACGTCTCGGGCGGTATGCTGGGCGGCGTGAAGGACGCCACGGTCACCATCTCCGGCGACGCGGTCTACTCCTGGCTCAAGTACGAGTCGGGCGTGCACCGGGTCCAGCGCGTCCCGGCCACCGAGGCCCAGGGGCGGATCCACACCTCCACGGTCACGGTCGCGGTCATGCCCGAGGCCGAGGACATCGACATCCAGATCAACCCCGCCGACCTCGAGACCGACGTCTTCCGCTCCACCGGCTCGGGCGGACAGAGCGTGAACACCACCGACTCGGCGGTCCGCATCACCCACAAGCCCTCCGGACTCATCGTGAAGTGCCAGCAGGAGAAGAGCCAGACCAAGAACCGGGCCATGGCCATGAAGATGCTGCGGGCCAAGCTCTTCGCGATCGAGACCGAGAAGCAGCAGAACGCCCGCGACGCGGCCCGCAAGAGCCAGGTGGGCACCGGCGACCGCTCGGAGAAGATCCGGACCTACAACTTCCCGCAGGACCGGCTCACCGACCACCGCATCAACTACACCCGCCACAACCTGCCCGCGGTGATGGACGGCGACCTGCAGGACGTCATCGACGCCTGCCGCACCCACTTCGCCGCCGAGGCGCTCAAGGAGGCCTCGCGCAGCGACGCCTCCCGTGCGGCCGAGAAGAGAGCGTGACGGACGAGGCCTGGACCCCGCTCCGGCTCATCACCTGGACGCAGGGCTTCTTCTCGAGGGGGGGCGTCGACGCCCCCCGCCTCACCGCCGAGATCCTGCTCGCCCACGCCCTCTCCTGCGATCGGGTGCGGCTCTACCTCGACTTCGACAAGCCGCTCGGGGCGCCCGAGCTCGCCGCCTTCCGGGAGCTGGTGCGACGCCGCGCCGGCGGCGAGCCCACCGCCTGGCTCACCGGACGGCGCGAGTTCCACGGCCACGCCTTCCGGGTCGGGCCCGAGGTGCTCGTGCCGCGCCCGGAGACCGAGCTGGTCGTCGAGGCGGCCGTCGCGCGGCTGCCCCCGGGCGGCGCGCTGCTCGACCTGTGCACCGGGTCCGGGTGCATCGCGGTCTCGGCCGCGCTGGCACGGCCGGACGTCCGGGTCGTCGCCACCGAGATCTCGCCGGAGGCGCTCCGGGTGGCCCGGGAGAACGCGGCGGCCCTGGGGGCGCGGGTGGAGTTCCTGCAGGGGGATCTGTTCGGTCCGATCCCGGAAGGGGAACGGTTCGACGTCGTCGTCTCGAACCCGCCCTACGTCCCGTCGGGCGAGATCGACGGCCTGTCCCGCGAGGTGCGAAGGGAGCCGCGGATCGCCCTGGACGGGGGGGCGGACGGCCTGGACACCCTGCGCCGCATCGTGTCCGGCGCGCCTTCCCGGCTCCGCCCGGACGGCGTGCTGGTGATGGAGATGCACGAGACCCACGCCCTGCCCCTGCCCGGCCTCTGCCGCGCGGCCGGGTTCGCCGAGGCGGAGGTGGGGCGCGACCTGGCAGGGCTCCCGCGCTGGGTGGTGGCGCGGCTCCACGGCCCGTCCTAGAATCCCCGCCTCCGAGAACCCCACCGATGGACAAGATCCTCATCGAGGGCGGCACCCCGCTCCGCGGCACGGTGCTCGTCTCCGGCGCCAAGAACGCCGCGCTGCCGGTCGTCGCCGCCGCGCTTCTCGCCGAGGGCGACCACGTCGTCCGGAACGTCCCCGACCTGGCCGACGTCCGCACCATGGGCCGCCTGCTCGCGCACGCCGGGTGCACCTTCGAGCGGGGGGCCGGCTCGCCGGCCGCGGTGGCGGTCCGCACTCCACCAACCGTGAAGCCGGAGGCCCCCTACGAGCTGGTGCGCACCATGCGGGCGAGCGTGCTGGTGCTGGGGCCGCTGCTCGCGCGCTGGGGCCAGGCCCGGGTGTCGCTCCCGGGCGGCTGCGCCATCGGC
>DAIEMM010000477.1 GCA_027349605.1 Anaeromyxobacteraceae bacterium | reverse complement strand
AACGGCCGGTGTCGCCGCCATCTGGATCACCCAGGCCGCCGAAGGGCACCTTGAGGTGCCCTTCCAGCAGTGGGTCTTCGGGCTGCCCGCCGTGCCCCTCGGTCTCGGCATGGGGCGTGTTCTGGCTCGCCCCTGGGCCGATGTGCGCGGTGTCTGGATTTCGGTCCTGGCCGCCAGCGCAGTTGCCATTGGGTTCAGCGTGATCCAGCGGGCGCCGGGGGCCCCAGTAGTAACCGCGCCCCTTCGGTACGCGCTGGCGATGGCGCTCATCTCCGGGGGGGCGGTGGCGACGAACCTGCCGGGACGTTGGACCGGTATCCTCACGCCCTTGCTCCTCGGAGGCTATCTCCTTCAGAAAGTCGTCTATATGCAGACGGCGGCACGCCTGGAAAGGCGAGCGGGAATCGAGATCAGCCTTCCCATTCTGGTCCTGATTACGGTTCCACTCTGCCTGCTGCTCGTCGCGGCCCTCCGACGGACGCGACTTCGCGCCATTCTATGATGCGGGCGCGCAGGGCCGCGTGGGAGCAGACTTCTGTCGGCCGTAGTCAGTCAGGGCCATTTTGACATGCACCCACTCTCTTCCTGAGGGGCCCGGAACGGATGGGCCCCCTCACGGGGGCGTCGGGGACTGACTGCCACGCCCTCCGGTTGCAGAGTGAACCCTGCTCCCCGGCTACTGCGCCGCGAACGTGCCGCAGGTCGTCGTGACGTTGGCCGCGAAGGCCATCGTCCCGTTCGCGTTCACCGTGCCGCTTCCCGGCACCACCGCGACGGAGAGGACCTTCTCCGGTCCCACCGTGATGGTCGCCTGGGCGGTCTTGGTCGGATCCGCCTGGCTCGCCGCCACGACGTGGTAGGTGCCGGCCGCCGTAGGCGCGACGTAGGATCCGGCCGTCACCGTCCCGCCGCCGGCCTCGGTGATCGTCCAGGTCACGGCGGTGTTCGTCGAATTGGCGACGCTCGCGGTGAAGACCTGCGCCTTGCAGGCGTCGAGCGTCACCGTGGTCGGGTTGATGGAGACCGCGACCGCCGACGCAGGCGGCGGCGTCACGGTCACCACGGCCGACCCGACCCTGGTCGTGTCGGCGGTGCTGGTTGCCATCACGGTGCAGGTCGCACCCGAGCCAGGAGCCGTGTAGACGCCGTCCGCGGAAACCGACCCGCAACCCGACCCTTCACGGACCGTCCAGGCGACCGAGAGATTGGTGGCTCCCGTGACCGCGGCGGCGAAGGTCGCCGACCCACCGGCAGGAACCGTCGCGGTGCCTGGATTCACCGTCACCGCGACCGACTCCGCGGTCTTGGAGACGTGGACCACGCTCTTGCCAGCGCTCTTCTTCGAGGCGCTGGTCGTGGGCGAGGCAGCGGCGGTCGCCGGGGAGCCCTGCTCGGCGGTCACGTGGTACGTGCCCTCGTTGGCCGGAGCGGTGTAGACACCGGCCGAGTCGATGGTGCCGCCGCCGGCCTCGTCGACCGACCACTTGACCGTCGTGTCGGCTGTGCCAGTCACCTGGGCCGTGAACCTCACCGACGTGCCAGGCACGACACTCGTCTCCACGGGCGCCGTCGCCACGACGACCGTCTGGCCGGCCGGAGCTGGATTGGTATCGCTGGAACTGCCGGGGGACGAGCCACCACATGCTGCGATCAGGAGGGAAGCCAATGCGAGGGATACGGTCGTTAGGCGGATCATTCGGTGAAGCCTCCGGTAGACGAATCGTGTCTTCGCCGCCGGGTCCCCTCCCCGAGTGACGAATCCCCCGAGGACAAGGTATGGCGGTGCGCGTTATCGCGTAAGACCATGAAGAGGCAGGGTTTTTTGCCTTCATTGCCTCACAGGCCAGCACATGTCGGCGTCCGGAGCACCTGCTCCCGACATGTGTGCCCCCGGGCCTGGGCAGGCTCCGCGTCTCACCGGGAAGCAAGGATTTCTCCCCCATCCGGACGACCCGATCCGGGCCGTTCCGTGCTTGACCCACTGCGTCGCGATCGGGGACACTTCGCGGTTCCCCCGCGCGGCATACGGGCCTCGCGCCGAGGGTCTTCCAAAGGACGACAGGGACGATGACGACGGGGCTACCGGAGAAGCAGGGTCTCTACGACCCGGCCAACGAGCACGACGCCTGCGGCTTCGGCTTCGTGGTGGACATCGCGGGGCGGAAGTCCCACGCCATCGTACAGCAGGCGCTCCAGGTCCTCGTCAACCTCGAGCACCGCGGCGCGGCCGGCGCGGAGAAGAACACCGGCGACGGGGCCGGGATCCTGCTCCAGAGCCCCGACGACTTCCTGCGCAAGGAGGCCGCCAAGCTCGGCATCGAGCTGCCGCGCGCCGGCCGCTACGCCGCCGGCATGGTATTCCTGCCCGCCGACGCGCCCAGCCGGGCCGCCTGCGAGCGGAAGCTCGAGGAGATCGTCCGGGCCGAGGGGCAGCTCTGCCTGGGCTGGCGCGACGTCCCGTACGACGCTTCGACCCTCGGTGACATGGCCAAGGCCAGCCAGCCGGTGATCCGCCAGATCTTCGTGGGCGCGGGCGCGGTCCCCGACGACGTGATGGCCTTCGAGCGGAAGCTCTACGTGATCCGGCGCCTCACCCGGAAGTCGATCCTGCGCTCCAACATCCCGGGCCGGCGCGAGTACTACGTGGCGAGCCTCTCGGCCCGCACCGTCGTCTACAAGGGCATGCTCAACGCCGGCCAGCTCCGCGAGTTCTACCCGGACCTGTCCGACCCGGAGATGGCGTCCGCCATCGCCATGGTGCACTCCCGGTTCTCCACCAACACCTTCCCCAGCTGGTCCCGCGCCCATCCGTACCGGTTCATCTCCCACAACGGCGAGATCAACACGCTCCGCGGCAACATCAACTGGATGCACGCGCGCCAGAGCCAGATGGCGTCCCGGCTCTTCGGTGACGACCTCAAGAAGGTCCTCACCGTCGTGGACACCGATGGCTCCGACTCGGCCATGTTCGACAACGTGCTCGAGCTGCTCCACCTCTCCGGGCGGTCGCTGCCGCACGCCATGATGATGATGGTCCCGGAACCGTGGGCCAAGCACGAGTCGATGAGCCCGGAGAAGAAGGCCTTCTACGAGTTCCACTCCTGCCTGATGGAGCCCTGGGACGGCCCGGCCTCCATCGCCTTCACCGACGGCGAGATCGTCGGCGCCACCCTCGACCGCAACGGCCTGCGCCCGGCCCGCTACTACGTCACCCACGACGGGCTGGTGGTGATGGCCTCCGAGGTGGGCGTCCTCGACATCCCGGTCGCCAACGTGAAGCAGAAGGGGCGGCTGCAGCCGGGGCACATGTTCCTCGTCGACACCCGCGAGAAGCGCATCGTCCCCGACGAGGAGCTGAAGCAGCGCATCGCCTCGGCCGAGCCGTACGCGGAGTGGCTGAAGCAGCACCTGGTCAAGCTCGAGGACCTGCCCTCGCCTCCCTCGGTCCACGAGCCCGATCACGAGACCGTGCTCCGGCGCCAGGAGACCTTCGGCTACACCGCCGAGGACCTCAAGGTCCTCATCAACCCCATGGCCACGACCGGCGGGGAGCCGCTCGGGTCGATGGGCACCGACACGCCGCTGGCGGTGCTCTCCGAGAAGCCGCAGCTCCTCTACGGCTACTTCAAGCAGCTCTTCGCCCAGGTCACGAACCCCCCCGTGGACGCCATCCGCGAGGAGATCATCATGGGGATCGAGACGGCGGTCGGGCCGGAGCGGAACCTCCTCGAGCCCGAGCCCGAGTCCTGCCACCAGCTGGAGGTCCCCACCCCGGTCCTCACCAACGAGGACCTGGAGCGCATCCGCGCCCTCGACGGCGGGCCGCAGAGCCGGCGCTTCCGCTCCATCACGCTGCCGGCGCTGTTCCCGGTGGCGGAGGGCGGCGCCGGGCTGCGCAAGTCCATCGAGAACATGCAGGTGCAGGCCTCCGAGGCCATCGCGGAGGGATACAACCTCCTCGTCGTCTCCGACCGTGGCCACGACGAGTGGGATGCGCCCATCCCGGCGCTGCTGGCGGTCTCGGCGGTGCACCACCACCTGCTCCGCGAGGGCACCCGCA
>DAIEMM010000470.1 GCA_027349605.1 Anaeromyxobacteraceae bacterium | reverse complement strand
CGGGCAGCATCTCGCGCCACAGGTGGAACTGGGTGCGCCCCTTGCCGACCGCGGTGGCCTCCACGCGCAGCCGCTCGCCGGCGTGCTCCATGATGAGCGTCCGCCGGACCCCGGGAGGTCCGGCCTGCGCTCCGTCGGCGAGCCCGCGGAGCTCGGCGGGCAGCATCACGCCCTCGGACGCACCGGGCCAGAACGCCTTCAGCATCTCCTCTCCGGCCCGGTCGCAACGGAGCGCTCCGTCGGAGTCGGCGTGCGCCGAGGCACCCCTCGGCAACAACCGTGCATTCGCCCGCATCATCATGTAACCCTCCCCCGCACTGCTCGATGACGAACCTCCAAGGAATGTACCACCAGCTCCCACCTTGGGGACGGACGAATACCCAGAAAAGGGGGTACCTCCGTTGGTAGAATTCATCCCCCGGACGCGGGATGCAAGATCGGAACCGCCCGCAAGTCCAGGCATATCCGCCGGGCTGGTCCTCCTCCTGTCGGTGGCGGCCGCGGCCACCGTGGCGAATCTGTACTACGCCCAACCGCTCCTGCCGGAGATGGCCCGGTCCCTGGGAGTGACGTCCAGGACCGTCGGGTGGGTTCCCGTCCTGACTCAGGTTGGCTACGCCATCGGGCTGCTCGTCTTCATCCCCCTCGGCGACGCGGTGGAGCGGCGGCGGCTCATCCTGGGGCTCGTCGGTGCGTCCGGGGCGGCCCTGCTCCTCGCGGCGGCCGCCCCGGGAGCCGCCTGGCTCGCCGCGGCCTGCCTGGCGGTGGGCTTCTTCACGGTGGTGCCGCACGTGGCCCTTCCCCTCGCCGCCCACCTCGCCGACCCCGGCGAGCGCGGGCGCGTCATCGGGCTCATCATGAGCGGCGTCCTGGCCGGCATCCTGCTCGCCCGCACGGCCGCCGGACTCGTCGGGGGAGCCTTCGGCTGGCGCGCGGTCTACGCGCTGGCCGCGGGCTGCATGGTGCTGCTCGGGATCGGGCTCGCCCGCCTGCTCCCGCCGTCCCCGCCGGAACGGTCCGTCCGCTACGGCGAGCTCCTCGCCTCGCTCGGGCCGCTCCTCCGCGACGAACCCGAGCTCCGCCGCCCCTCCCTCATCGGCGCCATGGTCTTCGGGGCCTTCAGCGTCTTCTGGACCACGCTCGCCTTCTTCCTCGAGACGCCCCCGTATCACTGGGGCGCCGAGGCGGCCGGGCTCTTCGGGCTCATCGGCCTCGCCGGGGCCCTCGCGGCGCCGGGGGTGGGGCGGCTCGCCGACCGGCGCGGCGCCCGCTTCGCGACCGGGCTCGCCCTGCTGGTGGCGCTCGCGTCGTACGGCGTCTTCGCGCTGTTCGGCCGGAACCTCCTCGGCCTCGTCGCCGGCGTCGTGCTCCTCGACGTGGGGGTGCAATCGGCCCACGTCGCCAACCTGGCCCGCGTCCACGCCCTCGACCCCTCGGCGCGCAGCCGCCGCAACACCGTGTACATGGTGTCCTACTTCGCGGGCGGCGCGCTCGGGACCTGGCTCGGCGTCCGGGCCTGGGCGAGCCTCGGCTGGGCCGGCGTCTGCGCCGCCGGGGCGGGCTTCCTGCTGCTCGCGCTGCTGGCCTGGGGGCTGCCCGGGCCTACCGCAGCTCCACCTCGAAGCCGAGCCGCCGCGCCGCCTCGATGAACTCGTCGGAGGGGGCGACCTTCTCCTTCACCTTGAGCCGGGTCTCGCTGCGCTCGGGGATGACCGCCCGCACGCTCACGGTGCACGAGCCGCCGTGCCGACCGAGGAGCGCGCGGAGCTGCGCCACGGCCTCGGCAGCGAGCCGCTCGGCGTCGATGCGCAGCACCACCTCGGACGTCTTCTGGTTGCGGACGTGGGAGAGCAACTCGATGTCGGACGCGACGATCTCGGCCGAGGGATGCTCCTCGTCGCGCTGGTTGAGCCGCACCTCGCCGTGGACGAGCAGGGGCTCGTCGCTCTTCACGAGCATCTCCCAGTCGGACCAGCCGCGCTGCGCCGGCCGGTTGCCCTGCGCGGCCCGCCCGCCCCAGCAGATGACCTCGACCGAGCCCGACAGGTCCTCGAGCGCGAAGAAGCCGAAGCGGGTGCCCTTCTCCTTGTTCTGCCGCTCCCGCAGGTCGCGGACCACGCCCACCACCGAGACCTTGTCGCCCTGGCGCTTCTGCTGGATCTGGGCGCAGTTGGTGGAGGCGTAGCGGCGGGCCTCCTTCTCGTAGCCCGCCAGCGGGTGGCCGGTGATGTAGAAGCCCAGCGCCTCCTTCTCGGCGGCGAGCCGCACCCGCTCCGGCCACTCGGCCACCTCGACGTCCCCCACCCGGTCGCCCGGCTCGGGGTAGCGGGGCTTCGTCTCGGCGGCGGGAAGCGCGCCGAACAGGCTCGCCTGGCCGCTCTGCCGGTCGGCCTGCGCGGAGGAGCCGTCCGAGAGCGCCGCGTCGATGCCGGCCGCGAGCCTCCAGCGCGGCACCCCCTCGAAGTCGAAGGCGCCGCTCTTCACCAGCGCCTCGATGACCTTCTTGTTCACCCGGCGTGGATCGATGCGGCAGCAGAAGTCGAAGAGGCTCCTGAACGGGCCGCCCTCCGCGCGCGCGGCCAGCACCGCCTCCACCGCGCTGTCGCCCACGCCCTTCACGGCGCCGAGCCCGAAGCGGATGCGCCCCCCCGCGGCCGCCGGCCCGCCGGAGGCAGGGGCCTCCACCTTCGGCGGATGCGCCGTGAAGGACGCCGCCGACTCGTTCACGTCGGGCGAGAGCACCTCGATGCCGTCCTGGCGGGCCCCGAAGATGTGGGCCACCACCTTGTCGGTGTTGGCGGCCTCGCTGGTTAGGAGCGCCGCCATGAACTCGACCCGGTAGTGGGCCTTGAGCCAGGCGGTCTGCACGGTGAGCAGGCCGTAGGCCGCCGAGTGGCTCTTGTTGAAGCCGTAGGCGGCGAACTTCTCCATCATGTCGAAGATGGAGCCGGCCACCGCCTCGTCCACGCCGTTCCGGACGCAGCCCTGGAGGAAGCCGACCCGCTCCTTGGCCATCTCCTCGGCCTTCTTCTTGCCCATGGCGCGGCGGAGCAGGTCGGCGCGTCCCAGGCTGTAGCCGGCCAGCACCTGGGAGATCTGCATGACCTGCTCCTGGTACACGATGACGCCGTAGGTCTCCTTGAGGATGGCCTCGAGCTTCTCGTGGGGGAAGCGGACCTTCTCCTTGCCCAGCTTGCGGTCGATGTAGACGTCGACCATGGTGCGGCCGTCGTCGAGCTTCTGGTCGAGCGGGCCGGGGCGGAAGAGCGCGCCGGCGGCGATGACGTCGTCGAAGCCCGAGGGCTTCATCTTCGTCACCATGTGGG
>DAIEMM010000462.1 GCA_027349605.1 Anaeromyxobacteraceae bacterium | reverse complement strand
AGGTGACGCTCCTGAAGGCGCTCGGCGACGGGACCACCATCGCGAACCTGATCCGCACGTGCTCCTTCTCCGCGTCCCAGGTGGCGAGAATGGTCTTCGCCCTGCTCGAGCAGCGCGTGGTCACCCTCGCGCTCGGCGAGGCGGCCCCGGCCTGGAAGTGGAAGGCGGCCCTGGCCGACTTCGAGACCCAGCGCGGGGAGCGGCAACCCGCCCAGGCCCCTGCGCCTCGGCCTCCCCCGCCCGCTCCGCCGGCCCCGCCTCCTGCCGTCGCCCCCCGTGCCGCCGCTGCTCCTCCCTCCGCCGCTCCGTCCGAGGCGGCCGAGGGCCCTCCCCCCGCGCCCCCTCCTCCGCCGCGCCCACCCGTGGTCCGTTCGCCGGAGGCCCAGGAGTGCTTCGACCTGGCCGTGTCCGCGGTGTCGATGGGGGAGATATCGACCGCCATCGGGCTCCTGCGCCGGGGCCTCCAGCTGTCGCCGCGCGACCCGGAGATCTCGGCCCTGCTCGGCCAGCTCGCCTTCCGCGACCGGCAGGTGGGGCAGCAATAGCCTCCCTCGCGATGCCCTCCCTCTCCCTCGACGCCACCTGGCGCCAGGCCTGGGCCGACCGCGGCTTCCGGTGGCGCCTCGCCCTGACCCCGCCGGCGCTCGTCGCCACCCTCTCGGCGCTGGCCGCGCTGGTGAAGTGGGTGGAGCGGCGGCCCGGTGCGATCCTGGCCGATCCGGTGCTGGCGCTGCTCGCGCCCCGCGACGTCACCTGGCCGGTCTTCACCCTCATCTACGTGGGCCTCCTGCTCGCGGTCGTCCGGCTCGTCCGCACCCCGGTCCGGCTCGTGCTGGGCGTGCAGGCCTACGTGGTGATGGCGCTCCTCCGCATCGTCGTGATGTGGGCCACCCCGCTCGACCCCCCACCGGGGATGATCGTGCTCGAGGACCCCCTGGTCCAGGGGTTCGGAGGCGCGGCGCTGCCGCTCACCCGCGACCTGTTCTTCTCCGGACACACCTCCACGATGTTCCTGCTCTTCCTGGCGGTCCCGGGACGGGCGGCCCGGGCCTTCTTCCTGGCCTGCACCGCGAGCGTGGCCTTCCTCGTGCTGGTGCAGCACGTCCACTACGCCGTGGACGTGCTCGCCGCACCGCCCTTCGCCTACGCCGCCTGGCGGATCGCCCGCAAGACCTGGCCGTCGGCCGGCTGCACCCCGATGTGAACCTTGCCCCGAGCGGGGAGCCGCGTACGATGCGGGGATGGCCGACGTCCCTCCCGCCCGCTCCCCCGGCTCGCGCGTCCTCGTGGTGGACGACGAACGCGTGGTCCGGCGGGCGCTGCAGCGGGTCCTGGAGCGCGACGGCCACGCGGTCACGCTCGCGGAGTGCGGCAAGGACGCGATCGAGCTCTACGCCCGGAACTGGCGGGACCTCGACGTGGTGGTGCTCGACGTCATGATGCCCGACGCGGACGGCCGCGAGGTGCTCCGGCGCATGCGCGAGGTGAACCCCGGCGTGCGGGTCATCCTCTCCTCCGGCTTCACCGCCGAGAGCGACCCGTCGCTCACCGTGCCCGGGACCTGGCTCCTGCAGAAGCCCTACACCCCCGATCAGGTACGGGCCGTCCTCTCCTACGCGCTCGCCGGGGCGAAATAGCCGGGCGCGTGGGCCGTAGGAGGTGGGACCCAGGAGGTCTCGCCATGCGTTCGTTCGCCGTGCCCGTCGTCCTCGCCGCCACCGTTCTCCTCGCCGCTCCGTCCGCCCGTGCCGGCGATTGCCACGTCGAGGTCGGTCCCGACGACCGGGTGACGAAGGGCGAGACGCTCGTCATCCACTCCGGAGAGCGGGTCGAGAACGCCGTGTCCCTCCACGGAGACCTGGTCGTCGAGGGAGGGGCGGTGGTGGAGAAGGCCGTGGCGGTGGGCGGGTCGGTGACCTTGCGCTCCGGGGCGGAGGTGAAGCACGACGCGGTCTCGGTCGGCGGTGATGTCGTCGTCGAGACCGGCGCGCGGGTGGGGAAGGACGCGGTGTCGCTGGGCGGCCAGGTGCGCGAGGCCAAGGGGGCGAGGATCCGGGGCAGCGTGGTCGGCCTGGCCCTCCAGGGAGGGAAGTCGTCTCTGGCGAAGGAGATCCTGAAGGGGATCGCCGACCTCGACGGGTGCAGCGTGATCCAGAAGGGCGCGACCGGCGGGTAGCGGGCGGTTACAATCCGCCGCCCATGAGCACGACACCCGACGGGCGGCGGCAGTTCGCGAGCGACAACTACGCAGGCATCTGCCCCGAGGCGTGGGAGGCGATGGCCCGCGCCAATGCCGGGCACGTGCAGTCCTACGGCGACGACCCCTGGACGGCCCGGGCCGCGGACCTGCTTCGCGACCTCTTCGAGACCGACTGCGAGGTCTTCTTCGTCTTCAACGGGACGGCCGCCAACTCGCTGGCGCTCGCGTCCATGTGCCAGAGCTACCACTCCATCGTCTGCAGCGAGACGGCCCACGTCGAGCCCGACGAGTGCGGGGCCCCGGAGTTCTTCTCCAACGGGACCAAGGTCCTCACCGTCGAGGGCAAGCTCGGCAAGATCGACCCCGCCGCAGTGGACTGGGCGGTGCGACGCCGGACCGACATCCACTATCCCAAGCCGCGCGTGGTGAGCCTCACCCAGGCCACCGAGCTCGGCACCGTCTACACGCCCGACGAGCTGAAGGCGATCTGGGCCCGGGCCAAGTCCCACGACCTGCGCATCCACATGGACGGCGCCCGCTTCGCGAACGCGGTGGCGTCGCTGGGCTGCGCCCCCAAGGAGATCACCTGGCAGGCGGGCGTCGACGTGCTCTGCTTCGGGGGCACGAAGAACGGGATGGCGGTGGGCGAGGCGGTGGTCTTCTTCGACCGGAACCTGGCCCGCGAGTTCGACTACCGTTGCAAGCAGGCCGGACAGCTCTCCTCCAAGATGCGCTTCCTGGCCGCACCCTGGGTGGGGATGCTGGATGGGGGCGCCTGGCTGCGCCACGCCCGCCACGCCAACGCCATGGCGGAGGCGATGCACGCCCTCGTGGACGGGATCCCGGGCGTCGAGGTGCGCTATCCCCGCCAGGCGAACAGCATCTTCCTGGCGCTCCCGCCGGCCGTCCGGGACGCGATGCACGCGCGGGGCTGGCACTTCTACGACTTCATCGGCTGGGGCGGGGCGCGGATCATGTGCTCCTGGGACACCACCGAGGAGGACGTGCGCGCCTTCGCGCGCGACCTGGCCGAGGTGTCGGCGCCGGTCGTCGCACGCTAGGCGCGCCGGGTCCAGGCCGCCGCGAAGAAGCCGTCGGTTCCGTGCCGGTGGGGCCAGAGTCGCAGGAAGGACCCACTTCGGGTGAAATCGGCCCGTCGTTCCTCGAAGGCGAGCGCCACCCCCTCGTTCTCCTCCCGCCGCAGCGTGCAGGTGGCGTAGACGAGCCGCCCCCCGGGCCGGACGTGGGCGGCGGCGCGCTCCAGGATCCCGAGCTGGAGCGCCGGCAGGGCCGTGAACGAGGCCGGGTCGATGCGGAAGCGCAGGTCGGGGCCGCGGCGGAGGGCGCCCAGCTCGGAGCAGGGCGCGTCGACGAGGACCCGGCCGGCGAGGAGGTCCGGGGGCGGCCCCGGGCCGTGGATCGTCACCGCCGCCCCGGCTCGGGCCGCGCGGGTCCGGAGCCGGTCGAGCCGCGCCTCGTCCGGGTCGCAGGCGTGGACCCTTCCGCCCGGGCCCACCGCCGCCGCGAGCTGGAGGGTCTTCCCCCCGGCGCCGGCGCAGAGGTCGAGGACGGTCTCGCCGGGGAGCGCCCCCAGGGCCTCGCCGAGCAGCTGGCTCCCCTCGTCCTGGACCTCGAGGAGACCTTCCCGGAACGCGGGGAGGGCGAGGAGGTGGGGCCGGGGGGAGAGCACCTCGAGGCCGTCCGGAGCGAGACGGGTGGGGCGGGTCTCGATGCCCTCCGCGAGGAGGCGGGAGGCCAGCGCGTCGCGCGAGGCACGGCTCCGGTTCACGCGCAGGAAGACCGGACCGGGGAGGGAGAGCGCGTCGGCGAGCAGCAGGAGGGGCGGGGCGTCCTCGCCCGCGTGGAAGCGGAGACGCCGGCGCCAGAGCCCCACGCCGAAGATGGCCTCGGCGACCGCTTGCCGGCCGGCGGCGGCGAGGTCCGGGCGGGAGCGGAGGAACCGGTCGAGCACCCGCTCGGCGGCCGTGCCCGCGAGCACCTCGCCGAGGGGCGCCTCGAGCGCGGAGGCGACTCCCTCGAGCGCATCCCAGGGAAGGGATCGCAGGCGGGACGCGGCCCGGTCGGGCGGGGCTACTTCGCCACCTCGACCCAGAGGAAGCCGCGGAAGTCGCCCTCGGCATACCCCACCGCCCGGTCGGCCGGGTAGCGGGCGGCCAGCGCCTCCTTCACCTTGGGTTGAAGGGAGGCCGCCGGTCCGTGGCAGCCCAGGCAGGCCGAGCCGACGGTGATGGGGAGCAGCACCCCCAGGTTCGAGCCCAGGTCCACGGCGAGGGGCTGGACGTCCGCGCCCTTCCTGCCCGCGGCGGCCTGCAGGGAGGCGCGCGTCCACCCGGGCGGGGCGTTCGCGCCGCTGCGCAGCCGGTCTGAGGTGCGTCCCAGCTTCACGCCCGCGGCCTTGCCCGCCTCGGCGGCGATCCGGGGGGCGTCGGTGGCGCACACCTCGATGGCGGCCGGAGGGCCTCCCTGCGCCAGCGCGGCGCCGAGCCGGGCTTGCAGGGCCTTCTGGAAGGAGCGCCCCGACTCCTGCGCCTTCGCGACGGCCGGGGCCCAGGCGGCCGGTGCCTCGGCGATGGGAACGGCGGCGGGGGACGACGGGGGAGCGGCGGCGAGCAGGGTGGTTAGGGCGATGGCGGCCAGCACGGGGACCTCCGGCAGGGGGACCTCACGACTCTAGCGCAGGGGCGGGAGGTTGCGTCCAGGTCGCGGACTCTGGGACAAGGAGCGCATGGCGATCGTCCTGTACGTCGTTGGCGTGGCGCTCCTCGCGGCGGGGGTGGCGGGGCTCGTCCTGCCGGTCCTCCCGGGAGCGGTGCTGCTCGTCCTCGGGGTCATCTCCCTGGCCTGGGCCGGCGACTTCGCCGTCCTGGGCTGGGGGACGGTGGCCTTCGCCGGGGCGATGGGGCTCGCCATCACCGCGGTGGACTGGGCCGCGAGCCTCCTCGGTGCGAAGGCCTTCGGCGCCTCGAAGTGGGCGGTGATCGGCTCGGCCGTCGGTCTCGTGGTGGGGCTCTTCCTCGGCCTGCCCGGCATCGTCCTGGGACCGGCGGTGGGGGCGCTCGCCTTCGAGTACGCGAAGGACCCCAACTTCGAGCGGGCGCTCAAGGCCGGACTGGGGGCCTTCGTGGGGTTCGTGGTGGGGAGCGTCCTCAAGGTGACCCTCGCCTTCGTGCTCGTCGGCGTCCCGGCGCTGCGATTCCTGTTCCACTGAGGCGACGTGGCGCTCGACCTCCAGGGAAAGGTGGCGCTCGTCACCGGCGGGGCAGGCGGGATCGGCCAGGCGGTCGCCCGGGCGCTCGCCCTTGCCGGTGCGCGGGTCGTCCTGGCAGGCAGGAACGAGGCGGCGCTCCGGGCGGTCGAGCTTCCCGGCGCCCCGCCGATGGTCGTGTCCCTCGACGTCCGGGAAGCGGAGACCTGGGAGCGCGCCGTCGCGGCGGTGCTGCGCGACCTCGGACGGCTCGACGTCCTCGTGCACAACGCCGGCGTGCTCGAGGTGGGAACGCTCGGGACCCGGACCGTGGAGGCGATCCGGGCGATCGTCGACACGAACCTCACCGGCGCCCTCCTCGGCACGCGCGCGGCGCTGCCCGCCCTCCGCGAGAGCCGGGGCGCGGTGGTCCACCTGGCCTCCCTGGGCGGCATCGTGCCCATGCCCTTCGAGGCGTCCTACGCCGCAACCAAGGCGGGAATCCGGCAGCTCGCCTTCTCGCTCCGGGCCGAGCTCGAAGGCAGCGGCGTGACCGTCTCGGTGGTGAGCCCCGACTCGGTGGACACGCCGCAACTCGCGCAGGAGCTCGGCCACGCGGAGGCGTCCCTCTCCTTCGCGAGCCCGCCGCTGCCTCCCGACGCCGTGGGCGAGGCCGTCCTCCGGGCCCTTCGATCCGGCGCCCCGGAGGTGCTCGTTCCCGCGGCCGGCGGCCTGGCGGCCCGGATCGCCGCGGCCTTCCCGCGGCTGCTCCTGTGGATCCTGCCCTTCCTGCGCCGGTCGGGTGCACGGCGGATGGCCCGGATGCGGGTGGACCGCGGGGCCCGGCCGGACTGATCGAGCCCCCTCCCGGCGGTCTTGCACCCCGGCGCAGCCCCGGGCAAAGTGCGCCCGTGCGCGACCACCTCTACGACATCGTCCCCTTCCGCGTTCCCGAGATCGAGCACCGCTACGGTCCGAACGTCCACCTGCTCGCCGACCCGCTCATGCTCGACCTGCTCGCCAAGCTGGCGGCCAGGGAGACCGAGCAACCCACGGTGAACAACCTGGTGGTGGACATCTACCGCGGCCTCTCCCGGGTGGTGCTGAACGCCGAGTTCCCCCGGAAGCTGGTCGAGGTCCCCACCCGGATGATCGAGCACACCCCGGAGGGCGTCTGGCGCGGCCAGATCCTCGAGCCCGAGACCCGCGCGGTGACGGTGAACATCGCCCGGGCCGGCGCCGTGCCTTCACACACCGTCTACGGCCTGCTCAACACGGTGCTCGTGCCGAAGCTGGTCCGGCAGGACCACATCATCATGAGCCGCATGCTGGGGGATGCCGACCAGGTGGTGGGCGCCGGCATCGGCGGCATGAAGATCGGCGGCGACGTGGAGGACGCCTTCCTGCTCTTCCCCGATCCCATGGGCGCGACCGGGTCGTCGCTCTCCATGGCGCTCGACACCTACAAGAAGAAGGTGCCCGGCACGCCGCGGAAGATCATCGCGCTCCACCTCATCGTCACCCCCGAGTACCTGCGCCGCATGCAGAAGGATCACCCGGAGGTGGTGGTCTACGCGGTGCGGCTCGACCGCGGGCTCTCCCCGCCCAAGGTGCAGGGCACCATGCCCGGGACCTACTGGGACGAGGAGAAGGGCCTCAACGACCACGACTACATCGTCCCCGGGGCCGGCGGCCTCGGCGAGGTGATGAACAACGCGTGGGTATGAGCAGCGCCGGCTTCAGCCGGCGCAAGAACCACCCACGGAACCGCCTCCGGGATCACGAGCTCCCGACCCCTGGACGCACGAAAGCCCCGGTCGCTCTCGCGGCCGGGGCCTCCTCACATCACGAAAGACGGTCGACGCCGCCTACGCCGCCGGCGCGGGCGGCTTGTCGAGCACCGCCACCAGGTCCTTCACGGCCTTCACCGACTTGTCCATCATGGCCTGCTCCTCGGCGTTGAGCTTGAGCTCGAGGATGCGCTCGGCGCCACCGGCGCCGATGACCACCGGCACGCCGACGTAGAGACCCTTCACGCCGAACTCGCCGTTCAGGTAGACGCAGGTGGGCAGCACGCGCTTCGAGTCCTTGAGGAAGGACTCGGCCATGGCGATGGCCGACGAGGCCGGCGAGTAGAAGGCCGACCCGGTCTTGAGGAGCGCCACCACCTCGCCACCGGCGCCGCGGGTGCGCTTCACCATCGCGTCCATGACCTCCTTGGCCTTGGCGGCGGCGCCGTACTTCTTCTCGAGCAGCTCCATGACCGGGATGCCGCAGACCGACGTGTAGCGGACCAGCGGGACCATGTCGTCGCCGTGGCCGCCGAGCGTGACGGCGCTGACGTCCTTCACCGACACGCCGAGTTCCCAGGCGATGAAGGAGACGAAGCGGGCCGAGTCGAGCACGCCGGCCTGGCCGACCACGCGGTTGTGCGGGATGCCAGTGATGCGCTGGCAGAGCGTCACCATCGCGTCGAGCGGGTTGGAGATGACGATGACGAACGCGCCCGGGGCGTGCTGCTTGATGCCCTCGGCCACGCTGGTCATGATCTTCGAGTTCACCGCGATCAGGTCGTCGCGGCTCATGCCCGGCTTGCGGGGCAGGCCGGCGGTGACGATGACCACGTCGGAGCCGGCGATGTCGGCGTAGTTGTTCGTGCCCTTCAGGCTCACGTCGAAGCCGTCCACCGGGGCGGCCTCCGCGATGTCGAGGGTCTTGCCCTGGGGCAGCCCCTCGACGATGTCGAACAGCACCACGTCACCGAGCTCGCGCAGCGCACAGAGCTGGGCCAGCACGCCACCGATCTGCCCGCCGCCGATCAACGCAATCTTCTTCCTTGCCATGGTCGTCTCCTTGGGTGGTTTGCTACGGGTCCTACGCGATGCTGTCGATGATGGCGTTCAGGGTCGGGCTGGGACGCATGGCCTTCCCCGTCTTCGCCGGATCCGGCTGGTAGTAGCCGCCCAGGTCCTGCGGCTTGCCCTGGGCGCCGATCAGCTCGGCGTTGATCTTGGCCTCGTTCTCCTGGAGCTGCTTCGCCACCTTGGCGAAGCGGGCCGCGAGCTCCGCGTCCTTCGTCTGCGCCGCCAGCGCCTCGGCCCAGTACATGGCCAGGTAGAAGTGGCTGCCGCGGTTGTCGATCTCCCCGACCTTGCGGGCCGGCGACTTGTTGTTGTCGAGGAACTTGGCGATGGCCTGGTCGAGCGTCTCCGAGAGCACGGCCGCCTTGGCGTTCTTCGTCGCCGCCGCGATGTGCTCGAGCGAGGCGCCCAGCGCCGAGAACTCGCCCAGAGAGTCCCAGCGGAGGTAGCCCTCCTTCACGAACTGCTGCACGTGCTTGGGGGCCGAGCCGCCGGCGCCCGTCTCGAAGAGCCCGCCACCGGCCAGCAGCGGGACGATGGAGAGCATCTTCGCCGAGGTGCCGACCTCGAGGATGGGGAAGAGGTCGGTGAGGTAGTCGCGCAGCACGTTGCCGGTGACCGAGATGGCGTTCTCGCCCTTGCGGACCCGCTCCAGCGTGAGCTTCATGGCCTCGACCGGGGCGAGGATCTTGATCTCGAGCCCGCTCGTGTCGTGCTCCTTCAGGTACTTCTCCACCTTGGCGATGA
>DAIEMM010000064.1 GCA_027349605.1 Anaeromyxobacteraceae bacterium | reverse complement strand
GGGCCAAGGTCCAGAGCGCGCGTGCGCCCTCGCTCACCGTGCTTCCCATCGCGATAGCGGCCGTCATACCACGAAGAAGAGCAGGAATCCGAGCCCGGCCGCCGCCGCCGCGAATCGCATCCGCGCCAGCGGGACCGGGGCCGGCGGGTCCCCGAGCAAGGCCCGGCAGCGCAGCTCGATGTCGTGTTCGCGGGCGCGCGCGATGGGCTCGGCGAGCGCGGCCGTGAGCGGGCGCCGCCCCGTCCCGCGGGCGGCGACGCGCCCCCCGGTGGCGCGGTAGAGCTTGAGCAGCCCGCTCGCCAGCGCCAGCCGGTCCCCGCAGGCCGCTCCCGCCCGCTCGTCGGCGATGCGTTCGGCGTCGCGGGCGATGGCCCGCACCAGGACCTGCACGCCGGGGTTGAAGCACATGAGGGCGCGCGCTCCCATGAGGGCCCAGGACAGGGTGGGATCGTGCCGCTCGAGGTGGGCGAGCTCGTGGGCCAGGGCGCCGGTCAGCTCGGCCTGGTCGAGCAGGTCCACGGCGGCACGGGAGATGACCACCGTCGGCCGCCGCGTGCCCGTGCAGAAGAGGACCGGCGGCCCGGTGGCGACCCAGGCCAGCGGCGGGGCCTCCATGCCCAGGGCCGCTGCCGCCCTCGCCAGCGCCTCCTCGGCGCCGCGGGCCTCGGGGGCCCCGGCGATCCAGGGGGGCGACTGGGCGCTGCGGGCCCGGAGCCAGGGGACCAGGTCGAGGAGGAAGAGCCCGAGGCCGGCGGCGCCCATGACGGCGATCCACCATCCGTAAAGTCCGATCCCCAGGAACGCGAGGTCGTCCCAGTGGCGGCCGGCGAAGATCGCCCGCGCATCGCGGAAGGCCTCGGCCTCGCGGGCCGGGAAGGCCAGGAAGAGGACCGGGACCACGAGCAGCGGCCACCCGAGGGCGAGCAGCCGGAAGCCGGTCCGCTGCTCCGGTTGCCGCACGCCCCAGAGCCGGACCAGCGCCTCGACCACCAGCGCCGCGACCAGCGTGTGGAAGATCGCCTGCCCGGCGAAGTCCATCCACCTCTGGCCGGTCATCGGGCCCTAGTGATGTCCGTGCCCGCCCGGCTCTCGCCCCTCGGCGCTGGCCAGCTCGAGCGGGTGCTCGTGCTCCATGCGCTCGCGGCTGATCTTCCCGGTGAAGATGGAGGCGTCGAACGGGAAGACGTCCGGATGCAGATGGGCGTTGAAGACGTGCCAGATGGTGATGACGAGGAAGGCCATGAGCCCCTCGTTCGAGTGCGCCACCTTGGCGGCCGGGATGATCTCGCCGGGGCCGATGCGGGCGACCAGGGCCGGGTACATGAGCGTGAGCCCGGAGAGGATCATGATCACGTTGCCGATCATGAGGCTCCAGTACTCCCACTTCTGCTTGTAGTCGTAGCGGTCGAAGGCGGCCGGGTGGTCCTCCAGCCCCAGGTAGTAGCGGAGGGTCTTCACGGCGTCGGTGAAGTCCCGCTTGTTCACCGCCATGGTGAAGCCGACCTTGCGCGACAGGATGGCCTTCAGCGCCCCGGCCCCGTGCCAGAGCACCGCCACGATGAGGACCACGCCGAAGAAGCGGTGGATCCAGCGGACGCTGTCGATGCCCCCCAGGGTCCCGATGATCCACTGGGCCCAGGAGGTCGTGTAGAACTTCTGCGGCAGGCCGGTCGCCACCAGGCCGACGAAGTCGACCATGGTCACGAAGTGCTCGACCCGTTGCGCCGCCGAGAAGCGGACCAGGTACCCCGTCTCGGACTGCACCGCCTCTTCGCTCATCGCGCCGCTCCTCGCTCCGGACTCACGAACTCCCGCCGTATCGCCGTTCACCGGTTCACCACGACGCGCCAGAGGTGCAAGGCGATCTGCAGCACCAGGCTGATGAGGATGAACGGGATCAGCACGTAGTAGAAGAGCTGGACGCTCCAGACCAGCGGAGACTTCTTCAGGCTGGGCTCGTAGTGGGACATCCAGGCCTTGGGGAAGTCGGCGGTGGCCCCGACGTGGCACTTGCCGCAGGTCTTGACCAGGTTGGCCTGCATCACCGAGGACTTGGGGTCGTTCGGGCGCTGGATGTCGTGCACGCCGTGGCAGTCGGTGCAACCGGCCGCCAGCCGGTCCCCCTTGCCATTCTTGCCTTTCTGCAGCGTCGCCGCCATGCCGTGGAAGTCGGCCAGGTAGGTCTCGACCACGTTGGTGGAGAGGCCGTAGCGCTTCATCAGCTTCGGGTCGGTGTGGCAGCGGCCGCAGATCTCGGCGGTGCGCAGCGAGAGGGCGCCGGCCCGCGGGTCGGACACGTCGTGCGCGCGGTGGCAGTCGGTGCACACCGGGACGTCGGGGTTGCCCTGGGTGACCGCCTTGCCGTGCACGCTGCCCGAGTAGACCTCGAAGACCTTCTTGTGGCAGTTCGAGCAGGTGTCGGAGACGCGGGTGCGCGGCTCGCCGGGACGGCCGATGGCGTGGGAGCCGTGGCAGTCGACGCAGAGGGCCGCCTGCCGGTTGCCCTGCTGGGCCAGCTGGAAATGCACCCCGTCCAGGGTCTTGGTGTAGTTCGAGAAGTGGCACTTCTTGCACTGCTCGTAATAGGCCACCGTCACGTCGCGACGGGCCTTGAACGGCTTCGACTCGTGCGGGTAGTCGCCCTTGTCGGTGTGACAGTCGGTGCAACGGAGCATGTCGCCGTGGACCGACTTGGCGAACGAGGCCTGGTCGACGTACAGCGGGAGCTTCTCCCCGCTGGGGAGGTCCATGGACATCGAGGGGTCGCTGCCGTGGCATCCCAGGCAGCTGTCCTGCTCCGCCGGAATCTCGGCGAGCGCGGGCGGAGCGAGAAGCGCCACCACCAGCGCCAGCATGAGCCTCTTCGTCATGGTCGATCCCCGTCTCGGTCTGAGGGCCCCGGAAGTTGACTGGCGGTCCTCGAAATGGCCTCGTCGCGTGTAGCAGATCGCCTCCTGACGCACCAGCACAACGAACGTTAAGATCCATGTATTTGCCGGGGAAATTGCTTGCCGATCGTGGACCCGTCGATGCGATTTAGGCGACATGCCCCATTACGCACGATGCGCGCGCAACGGCCCCCGGAGGGGCCGTGCGCACGCAAGGATTTCGCGGCGGCTTGCGCGTCTACCTGTGGCAGAGGTCGCAGGAGTCGAACCCGAAGGCCGCCTTCCCGTGGCAGGCGCCGCACTGGCCGCCCTTCTCCATGACGGTGTGGCGGATGGGGGTGCCGTCGGCGGTCGCGCCCTTCTCCATCGTCTTGAAGAGCTTCGGGTGACAGTTCGTGCAACCGGGCTTCTTCGGGTCGAGGTGGTTCTGGTGGCTGAACGTCACCTTTCCGGGGCTCCCGTCGCCGGACGGGAACGTGAAGTCCGGGGGCAGCTTCTCGAGCCCACCGGCCGCGGCGGCGGTGGCCACGGCCGCGGCTGCCGCGAGGACGACGACGCGGAAGGACCTGCCGATGCGGGTCATGGCGTGCCCTCCGCTCGCTGCGCGGCGATGGCCTTCATGGACCGGAGCACGGGCATGCGGTTCACGATCCAGCGGAAGGCCAGCACGCCGGCGACCACGAGCGCCAGCGAGACGGCGATCTCCATCCAGCTCGGCCAGTAGCGGACGGGCTGGTTGTAGTTGTAGGCGACGAGCGAGACGTTGAGGCGGTTCACGACGATCCCGAGGACCCCGACGATGGCGGCCACGCGGACCACGGTCACCTTCCGGTTGCGGGCGCCCCAGGCGAACATCAGCGAGGGCAGCAACACGAAGCCCAGCATCTCGACGAGCCACCACTTCCCGTAGAAGCCCACGCCGATGAGGCCGAGCGCGTGGTTGTCGATGACGCCCTGCAGCTTGAGGAAGAAGTAGGCGAACATCACCACCGCGCCGGCCTTGGCGAGCCCGAGCGTCAGCTTGTCGACGTCGACGTGCTGCCCCTCGAACTGCTCGGAGAAGATCTTGTGGGAGAGGGTGCTCTCCACGATGACCATGCAGATGCCGGCGATGACGGCGCTGATGAAGAAGAACAGGAAGATCTGGCTGGAGTACCAGAGCGGGTGGAGCTTGCCCGGGGCGATGATGAAGAGGGAGCCCAGCGCCGACTGGTGCATGGTCGAGAACATCACCGAGAGGACGGTGAGCCCGAGCAGCGCCTTCTTGAGCGGGCGGTAGAAGCGCTCCCAGCCCAGCCACTCGAAGAACGGGACGGAGAACTCGAGGAGGAGGACGGTGGTGTAGCAGCAGACGCACCAGGCGACCTCGAACAGGACCGACTGGGTGCCGTTGTTGGAGAAGATGCCGATCATGTTCCAGGGCTTGCCCAGGTCGGCGACGAGCCCGATGACCGCCAGCATGTAGCCGAGGAAGCCGGTCAGGATGGCCGGCCGCTCGATGGGGTGGTACTCGTCCAGGCCGAAGATCTCCACCGTGGCGCCGATGGTGAACCCTCCCGCGGCCAGGGCGATGCCGGTCATCATGTCGAAGCCGATCCACAGCCCCCAGGGCTGGGTCTGCGACAGGTTGGTGGTGGCGCCCAGCCCGGCCGCGAAGCGGTAGACGAGCACCGGGAGCCCGACCGCCAGGATGGCGGTGCAGACCACGTTGAAGGGCGTCCAGAGGGACCTGAGATATTCACGGAACGTCATGCCCAGGAGGATGCGCTCCTGCACCCACGATCCGTTCCGGCCGGTGGCGGCCACGACGTCAGCCATGGTGTCCTCCCTTGTCGTTGCCCTTGCCCTTGCCGTCCCGGTGGGAGAAGGCCCAGAGCCCCATCAGGAGCGGCGGCCACAGCGTCATGACCACCGGCGGCACCCCCAGCGCCCCCCTGACCAGCTTGGGGTAGGAGTTGTCGTTGACGGCGACCTCGAATCCCAGCTTCTCGAACGTGACGTCGGTGATGTACATCCAGTTGGTCCCGCCGGCCTCGTGCTCGCCGTAGATGTGCGGGGTGTACTTGTCGGGGTTCCCGTAGACGCGTCGCCGGGCCTCCTCGACCAGCCGGCCGCGCTTCCCGTAGGTCAGCGCGCCGCTCGGGCACACGCTCACGCAGGCCGGCAGCTTCCCCTCGGCCTGGCGTCCCGCACAGAAGGTGCACTTGCGGACCACCGGGATGGCCTTGGCGTACTCGTACTTGGGCACGCCGAACGGGCAGGCCACCATGCAGTAGCGGCAGCCCATGCACTTGCTGCCGTCGTAGGCCACCGGGCCGGTGGCCTGCTTGTCGAGCGCCCGGACCGGGCAGGCCGACGCGCAGGCCGGCTCCACGCAGTGCATGCACTGGCGCTTCACGAACCGGGGGGACCCGTCGCCCTTCTGGGTGCGGTTGACGACGGTGAAGGCGTCCGGGCTCGTGGTGCGCACGGCCGCGAAGGCCGTGTCGTCCACCGGCGGGTCGGGCAGCTTGTTGGCCTCTGCGCAGGCGGCCTCGCAGCCGCGGCAGCCGACGCACAGGGTGGTGTCCACCAGGACCGAGCTCTCGTCCTCGCCGGCGACGGGAAGGCTGCCCGCCGCCCGGGATGGAGCCGGAAGGGAGACGAGCGCCGCCGCGCCCGAGGCGCCGGCGACCTTCAGGAAGGTTCGCCTGCCCAAGCCGGCGGGACCCCTGTCTGCACTCATGACTGCGCTCCTTTCTTCTCGTGAACGTCCTTGAGCTCGGTCTCGAGCTCCTCGATGGTATGGAGGGCGCGTGCCAGCGCCTCCCGGTAGAGGGCGCATGCGCTGAAGCCGTCCCCCTCGCAGGTCGAGGCCGTGCTGATCCGGTCGCTGGGGATGAGCTTCTTCTGGGGTGAGGCCTGGCAGAACACCATCGTCACTTCGGTGAGGTACGGGCAGGTCATGACGTTTGCGTCCTCCACCCTCCCCTCCTTCAAGGGGTGGGCCAGAGTGCGCCCGCCGCGACGACCGGCGAAAAGCGCCGGATTCACGGACCGTTACGGCCGCGTCCCGGACGGGCCTCGAAAGGGCGCAGGGAACACGACGATGTGTTTCTCAACGGGCCCTGGAGGGCCGGAGGAACGCAACGTCCCGGAAATTCGCGGGTTCGGGCCGGGGGCGGCGGGTCGTCGAGAATGTCACCACCCGTCAAGATTCTCGGCACCCGGCCGGGATCCCCTCAATTCCCGGAAGGGTCGGACTCCTCGCCGTCCCGGCGGAGCTGGAACTTCCGGATCTTGCTGTAGAGGGTGACCCGGTCGATCCCCAGCAGCCGGGCCGCCTGGCTCACGTTGCCCCCGGTGTGGCCGAGGACCTCGGAGATGTGGCGCTTCTCGACCTCCTCGAGGGAAACCGGCTCGCCGGGGGCGTTGGTCCCCGGAGCCCGGGCGGGTGCGGGCGCCAGTCCCAGGTCGGAGGGCTTGATGACGTCTCCCTGGGCGACGACCGCGCCCCGCTCGAGGACGTTGCGGAGCTCGCGGACGTTGCCGGGCCAGTCGTGGGCCAGCAGCGCACCCATGGCCTCGGGGGAGACCTTCACCCGCTTCTTCATCTCCGCCTCCAGCCGGTCGAGGAAGTGCTCGACCAGGAGCGGGATGTCCTCCTTGCGGTCCCGCAGCGGGGGCAGGGTCACCGGGATCACGTTCAGGCGGTAGAAGAGGTCCTCCCGGAACGACCCGTCGGTGACCGCCTTCTTGAGGTCCTTGTTGGTGGCGGCGATGATCCGGACGTCCACGTCGATGGGCTCGTTTCCCCCCACCCGCTGGAACTTCCGCTCCTCGAGGACCCGCAGGAGGTCGAGCTGGAGCTTGGGCGAGATGTCGCCGATCTCGTCGAGGAAGAGCGTGCCGCCGGCGGCCGCCTCGAACTTCCCCTTCCGCCGCGCGTTGGCCCCGGTGAAGGAGCCCTTCTCGTGCCCGAAGAGCTCGCTCTCGAGCAGCGTCTCGGTGAGGGCCGCGCAGCTCATGGCCACGAAGGGCCCTCCGGCGCGCGGGCTCTCCTCGTGGATGGTGCGGGCCAGGACCTCCTTGCCGCTTCCGCTCTCCCCGAGGACGAGGATGGTGGAGTTGGACCGGGCCGCCACCTGCGCCAGCTCGAAGACCCGCTGCATGGCGGCGCTCTTCGAGACCAGGTCCCGGAACCGGTGCTCCTTCTTGAGCGCCTTGCGCAGGACCGCGTTCTCCCGGACCAGGCTCTGCTGGGCCACCACCTTCTGCATGAGGAGCGAGAGCTCCTCCGGGTCGAAGGGCTTCACCAGGTAGTCGAAGGCGCCGAGCTTCATGGCGGTGACGGCGGTGTCGACCGTGGCGTAGGCCGTCATCATGATGATGGCCGCCTCGGGCTGGAGCTTGCGCGCCTCCTCGAGCACCTGGAGCCCGTCCATCCCGGGCATCTTGAGGTCGACGAGCATGACGTTCCACCGGTCGCGCTTCATCATCTCCACGGCGGTGCGCCCCTCGGGGGCCGAGGACACCTGGAACCCGTCCTCCTGGAGCCAGCCGCCCAGCGACTCCCGGACGATCTCCTCGTCGTCGACCACCAGCACGCGGGTGTTCTCTCCGGTCATGTCGCGCCTCCCCCGGACCGCGTCACGCGATCTCGGCACTTCGAGCAGAAATCCCCGCGCTTCCGATCCACGTCCCGCGCGCTGGGCGAGCGCGCCATCACGCAACCCGGGCTGTCGCAGTGGACCAGCCCGAAGCAGTGTCCGAGCTCGTGGACGCTCTCCTTGGCCAGCCGCTCCAGCGCCACCCGGGGATCGGGGAGCCCGGGCTCACCCAGCCGCGCGGTGGAGACCACCGCCACGCGGCCGCCGAGCTGCGCCTCCCCGAAGACGAAGGTCAGGATGGGGATGAAGAGGTCCTGATCGGTCACGGCCAGGACCATCCCGGGGGGGCCGGCGGTCCCCATCCAAGCCAGGATCCTCGACGTCGACCACTGCTTTCGCCGCGGGTCGTAGGCGTCGGTCGGGCGCGCGGGATCCTCCCAGATGCGCACGGGCGCGCCCAGTGCGCGCCCCAGGTGGAGCCGCACGTACTCGAGCGTCCGGGGTCCTGGATCCTTCTCACCGATCCACCACAGGTGTATGGCCTCCACGTCACGACCCGCGCGCCGCGGGGAGCCAGATGGTGAAGCGGGTTCCCTTGCCCGGCTCGCTCTCGACGGACACGCGCCCCTTGTGCCGCTCCACGATGCCGTAGACCACCGAGAGCCCCAGGCCGGTGCCCTTCTCCTTGGTGGTGAAGAACGGGTCGAAGATCTGCTGCATCAGCTCCGGGGAGATTCCCGGGCCGTCGTCCTGGAACACCACCTCCATCGCCCCCTGCTCGGGAAGCGGGCGGGTCGAGACCCGGAGGTGTCCCCCCTTCCCCATGGCCTCGACGGCGTTGATGACGATGTTGAGGAAGGCCTGGCGGAGCTGGCCGAAGTCGGCCTCCACCTTGGGGACCGGGGCCAGGTCCTTCGAGGACTCCACGCCCAGCATGGCCGTCTGGTTCGACACCAGCGAGAAGACCTCCTCCACGACGTGGTTCACGTCCACGTCCTTCAGCTGGAGCGGCCGCTCGCGGGCGAAGTCGAGCAGGTTTCGGACGATGGCCGTGCAGCGCTCGGTCTCCCGCTGGACGAGGGCGAGCTGCCTCACCAGCGTCCGCCGCTCCGCCTCCCCGACCGGCCCGTGCTCGATGGTGCGGATCATGAGCTTCGCGAAGGTGAGGATGCCGGCCAGCGGGTTGTTGATCTCGTGGGCGATGGAGGCGGAGAGCTTTCCCAGGGAGGAGAGCTTCTCGGTCCGGACCAGCGTGGCCTGGGCGGCCCGCAGCTCGCCGGTGCGCTCCTCGACCTTGGCCTCGAGCCGCCCGTTGAGCGCCTGCAGCTCGCCCTCCACCTGGCGCAGCGCTCGGATCATCTCGTTGAACGAGGCGGCCAGGAGTCCCAGCTCGCCCCGGGCGTCGATGTGGATCTCGGTCTCGAGCTCGTCGTGGGCCACCCGCCGCGTGGCCTGGACCAGCGCCTCCACCGGACGGACCACCCGGTGCTTGGCCACGTACCAGAACACCGCGCCGAGCAGCAGGGCGAGCAGGGCGGTGACGAGCAGGCTGACGCGCCGGAAGGCCACCAGGTCGCGATCCAGCGGCTCGAGCGACACGCCGACGTCGAGCACTCCGACGACCGAGCGCTCGCGAGGGTGGGCGTGGCAGGCGCTGGTCGTGCAGTCGGGGCCGGAACGGAAGGGGGTGACCATCGAGAGCACGCGGCCGTGCCGCCCCTCGTAGATCCGGGCCCGGAGCGCGTCGACCGGCACCGTCAGGCTCTCGTTCTCCTCGTGGCACGATCTGCAGCCCTCGGCGCGCTTGTCCACCAGCTTGCCCCGCTCCCCGGGCACGGTGGAGAAGGTGATGCGCCCTTCCTTGTTGAAGAGCCGGACGTGGTCGATCTGCCCCTGGCGGCCGATGTTGTCGATGATGGCGTATGCCTCGGCCCGCTCGTCCTTCATCATGGAGTGGCGGATCGACGCCGAGATGGTCTCGCTGAGGAGCGTGGTGGAGTCGGTCACCCCGGCGAGGCGCTGCCGGGCGATGGCCATCTCGACCACGGCGAAGGCCGCCACCGCGGCCAGGACGAGGGCCGCCGCGACGCCGAGCAGCTGCGTGGAGAGCCTCTCGCGCCAGGGGATGGAGTCGAGCGCGGAGCGATCGGGCCTCGGGCGCGACGACCCGGCGGGCGCTTGCGCCTCCGGACCGCCCGGCGCCCCGCCCGTTCCCGACTCGCTCTCCGCCCCGTCCCGCACTGCGACCCTCCCCGACAGAAACCTCGAGTCACCCTACTCCGCCGCGCATAAACGTCCATTGTCGCGTATCAACCCGACCCGGGAGAGCGGATTCCCCGAAGGGTACGCCCCGGGGTACACAGCAGGTCCATGCACGCCATCCTCCTCATCCGCTGCGCCGACCGCCCGGGGATCGTGGCCGCGGTCTCCACCTTCCTCTTCCGTCACGGCGCCAACGTGGTGGACCTCGACCAGCACTCCACCGAGGAGTCTCCGGGCACCTACTTCATGCGGCTCGAGTTCCAGACCGAGGGGCTCGACGTGCCGCTATCCGTCCTCGGGGAGCTCTTCGGGGACGAAGTGGGGCGGCCCATGGCCATGGAATGGCGCATCGCCAGCCACGCCGACCGGCGCAGGGTGGCGGTGCTCGTCTCCCGCCACGACCACGCCCTCCTGGACCTCCTCTGGAACTGGCGGCGCGGAGACCTGCGGGCCGAGATCCCCGTCGTGGTCTCCAACCACCCCGACCTGCGCTCCGCGGTGGAGTCCTTCCAGGTTCCCTTCCTCCACGTCCCGAACGACCGGGGCACCCGGGCGGAGGCCGAGGCGCGCATGCTCCAGTCCCTGGAGGGGAAGGCCGACCTCCTCGTGCTCGCCCGCTACATGCAGGTGCTCTCGCCCGGGTTCGTCGACCGGTTCGCCGGCCGGATCATCAACATCCACCACTCCTTCCTCCCGGCGTTCGCCGGTGCCGACCCGTACCGGCAGGCCTACGAGCGCGGCGTGAAGATCGTGGGCGCCACCGCCCACTACGTCACCGCCGAGCTGGACGGCGGTCCCATCATCGACCAGGACGTGG
>DAIEMM010000062.1 GCA_027349605.1 Anaeromyxobacteraceae bacterium | reverse complement strand
TCGCGAGCTTCACGGCGTCACTTCCCGAAGGCGTTGGCGAAGCCGATGAGGGCCTCGAGGCAGTTCGAGGTGGTGAGGATCCCCACCAGGTCGTCCTTCTCGTCGACCACCAGGACGCCGTTCAGCTTGCGGTCCTCCATGAGCTTCGCCACGAGCGCGATCTCGTCGTCGGGGCGGACCTTGTGCGGCTTGGGGTTCATGGCCGCCGTGACCGGCGTGCGCGCGAGGAGGTAGTGGACCTCCCAGGTGTCGAGGCTGGTCGCCTTGCTGGGAGTGAAATCCTTGAGCATCTTCTCGGTGACCACTCCGACCAGCTTGCCGGCGCGCATCACCGGCAGGCGCCGGATGTTCTTCTCCTTGAGCCTGTGGATGGCCTCCACGATGCTCGCGGAATCCTCGATGGTCAGCGGACTCGGCGTCATCCACCGCCGGACCTTGGTCATGCTCGGGTCGTTGGTCATGGATCTCTCAGGCTCCCAGGAACGCCTTCTTGACGTGCTCGTTGCCGAGCAGTTCCTCTCCCGTGCCGGAGAGTACCACCCTTCCGGTCTCGAGCACGTAGGCCCGATGGGAGATGCGCAGGGACTGGAAGACGTTCTGCTCGACGAGCAGGATGGTGGTTCCCTGCCGGTTGATCTCCTTGATGATCTCGAAGATGTTCTTCACGAACAGCGGAGAGAGCCCCAGGGAGGGCTCGTCGAGGAGCAGCAGCCGCGGGTTGGTCATGAGCCCGCGCCCGATGGCCAGCATCTGCTGCTCGCCACCCGAGAGGGTGCCGCCGAGCTGCTTCTGCCGCTCGGCGAGCCGGGGGAAGAGGGTGAAGGCGCGCTCGATGTTCCGCTGCCGGTCCGGGCGGGTCGACTTGATGAAGGACCCCATCCGGAGGTTCTCGAGGACCGTCATCTCCGGGAAGATCCGGCGGCCCTCCGGGACCTGGACGACGCCCAGCTCGACCACCTGGTGGGACTCCAGCCTGCCGAGATCGGCGCCCTCGAAGGTGATGGAGCCGCGGGAGGGACGGACCAGGCGGGAGACGTTCTTCAGGGTGGTGGACTTGCCGGCGCCGTTGCCGCCCAGCACCGTGACGATCTCCCCCTCGTGCACCTCGAGGGAGATTCCCCAGAGCACCTGGAGGTCGCCGTAGCTGAAGTCGAGGTTCTCGATTCGGAGCACGGAAGTTCCCCGTTCAGACGTGCGCTTCGCCGAGGTAGGCGGTGACCACCTCGGGATTCGAGACGACCTCCTGCGGGGCCCCCTCGGCCAGCTTCTCGCCGGAGTTGAGCACGACGATCCGGTCGGAGATCCGCATGATCGCCTTCATGTCGTGCTCGATGACCATCTGGGTCAGGCCGCGCTCCTTGATCTCGAGGATGAGCTGGATGATGTCCTCGCTCTCGGCCGGGTTGAGGCCACCCATGACCTCGTCGAGCAGGAGCAGGCTCGGCCGGGTCGCGAGCACGCGCGCCACCTCGAGCTTCTTGCGCTCGCCGATGGGCAGGCCACCGGCCAGGAAACCGTCCTTGTGGTCGAGCTTCACGACGCGGAGCTGCTCGTGCGCGATCTCGCGGGCCTCGGGGACGGAGTTGGTCCGGACCAGCGCTCCCACCACCACGTTGTCGAGCACGCTGAGCTTGGCGAGCGGCCGGACCTTCTGCCAGGTGCGGACCATCCCTCTCTTGCAGACCTGGTCGGGGGTGAGCCCGTTCATCCGCTCGCCCTTGAACAGGATCTCCCCCCGGGAGGGCGGGTAGTACCCGGTGATGCAGTTGAAGAGGGTGGTCTTGCCCGCGCCGTTGGGGCCGATGAGCCCCAGGATCATGCCCTCGGACATGGAGAAGGAGACGTCGGAGTTGGCGGCCAGGCCGCCGAAGAACTTGCTGACCTGCCTGATCTCCAGGATGGGGGCCGGACCGGGACTCACGCCGCACCTCCCGCGGCGGCGCGCGTGCGGCGCTTCCGCACCTGGTTCTTGATGGCTCCCAGCACGCCGTCGGGCATGAAGAGGATGGTCAGGGCCACGAGCACGCCGTAGATGAGCATGTGGGCGTGCGAGAGGTTGTCCCGGAGGAACTGGCCCACGCCCGAGCTCGCGTCGACCACGCCCGATCCGATGAGCGCGTCGGTGAGCAGGTTCGACCGCAGGGCCTCGGAGAGGGCCACGAGCAGTGCCGCGCCGATCACCGGTCCGAGGACGGTGCCGATGCCGCCGATGATGGCGGTGAGGACGATCTGCACGGAGATGTCGAGCCCCAGCGCCGTCTGCGGGTCGATGAACCCGACGTAGAGCCCGTAGAGCGCCCCGGCGAAGGCCGTGAAGAAGGCCGAGATCATGAGCGCGACGTTCTTGTAGAAGGTGAGCGGGATTCCCAGCGAGTTGGCGGCGTCCTGATCCTCGCGGATGGCCTGCAGGTAGTAGCCGAGCTTCGACCCCTGGAACCAGACGGTGACCAGCACCGTCACCACCGCCAGCGCGAGCCCCATGTAGTAGAAGGGGACCTTGGTGCTGAAGTCGGTGACGAGAACGCCGCCGACGACGAGCGGGGGAATCTCCGAGAGGAGGATCCCCTCGGCCCCGTTGGTGAGATCCTTCCAGTTGAGCGCCGCGAGCCGGAAGATCTCCGCCACCGCGATGGACGCCAGCACGAAGTAGGGCCCGCGCAGGCGGAAGGTGAGGCTTCCGACGACGGCCGCGACCACCACGGCCAGGGCCAGCGCCGGGGCGAGCCCCCACCAGGGCGCGATGCCCCTCGACTGGAGGAGGACGATGACCGTGTAGGCGCCGATGCCGAAGTAGGCCGCGTGCCCCACCGAGTACTGCCCGCCGTAGCCGCCGATGAGGTTCCAGGCCTCTCCCTGGATGACGGCGAGGAAGAAGAGCACCATCATCTGCAGGGCGTAGGGGCTCTCGACGAACTTCGGGAAGACGGCCAGCGCCACCACGAAGGCGACGCCGAGGACGACGGGGAGGACCGCGAGGCCGCGGGGCCGGGGAGTCGGGGGCATGGACGCTAGACCCGGGACTTGCCGAACAGGCCGGCCGGCTTGAAGAGGAGGATGAGCAGGAAGAGGACGTAGACCACGAGGTCCTTCAGGCCGGAGCTGATGTAGGCGCCGGCGAGCGACT
>DAIEMM010000432.1 GCA_027349605.1 Anaeromyxobacteraceae bacterium | reverse complement strand
GGCAAGGGGGCGCTGGTCCTCGTGCCCGAGATCGCGCTCACCCCCCAGCTGGCCGGGCGCTTCCGGGCCCGCTTCGGGGACCAGGTGGCGCTGCTCCACAGCGGCCTCTCCGACCGGGAGCGGCACGGCGAGTGGCTGCGGCTGCGGCGGGGCGAGGCGCGCATCTGCGTGGGGGTGCGCAGCGCCGTCTTCGCGCCGGTGCAGGACCTGGGCATCGTGGTGGTGGACGAGGAGCACGACCCATCCTTCAAGCAGGACGACGGCCCGGGCTACCACGCCCGGGACCTGGCGGTGGTCCGGGCCCGCGAGGAGGGGTCGGTCTGCGTGCTCGGCTCGGCCACCCCGTCGCTCGAGACGCTCGAGAACGCCCGCGCCGGGAAGTACGAGCGGATCGAGCTGCCCCGGCGCATCGACGACCGGCCGCTCCCCGAGGTGCGCATCGTGGACCTGTCGCGCCTCCGCAAGGGCGCGCCGCTCCCCGGGCTCCTCTCCCCGGCCCTCCAGGACGCCCTCGCGGCGACCGTCCGCGCCGGCCGCCAGGCCATCCTCTTCCTCAACCGGCGCGGCTTCCAGACGCTGGTGCTGTGCCGGGACTGCGGCCGCGAGGAGCGGTGCGCGAACTGCTCGGTCTCGCTCACGCTGCACGCGCGGCGCGGGGTGCTCCTGTGCCACTACTGCGGCGCGACGGAGCGCATGAGCCCCCGCTGCCCGTCCTGCGGCGGGGAGCGGGCCGGGGTGGGCGCGGGCACCGAGCAGGTCGAGGCGGCGGTCCGGGAGATCGTCCCCTCCGCGCGCGTGGCCCGCATGGACCGGGACGCGCTCTCCGGCGCGGGCGACGTGGCCGAGCTGCTCGCCCGCTTCGCCCGCCGCGAGATCGACGTGCTTGTGGGGACCCAGATGGTCACCAAGGGTCACGACTTCCCGGGGGTGACGCTGGTGGGGGTGGTCCTCGCCGACACGGCGCTCGCGCTCCCCGACTTCCGGGCCGCCGAGCGCACCTTCCAGCTCCTCACCCAGGTGGCGGGCCGGGCCGGGCGGGGCGACGACCCCGGCCAGGTGCTGATCCAGACCTTCCACCCCCATTCACCCGCCGTCGCATTCGCGGTGGGTCACGACTACCAGGGCTTCGCCGAGGTGGAGCTCGACCGGCGCCGGGCCCTGGGCTACCCGCCCTTCGGCCGGATGATGGCGGTGCGGGTGGAGGGGTCGGAGTCGGGCGCCCGGAGGACCGCCGAGGCGCTCGGGGAGGCGGCCCGTCCGGCGCTGTCCAGGGGCGTGTCCATGCTCGGTCCAGCCCCGGCGGCCATCGAGCGCATCCGCGGGAAGAGCCGGTGGCACCTGCTCTTCCGCGCCTCCGACCCGGGCTCGTTGCGGCGGGTGCACCGGGCGCTCGGGCCGGCCGCGCTCCGCCCTCCGGGAGGCGCCTCGGTGCGGTTCGACGTCGACCCGCACGCCATGCTGTGAGAGCACGGCCTGGTGCGCGGACCGGCCGGGTCGATTATCATGCCCCGGCACCCGGGAGCACCGACATGGTCCGCGAAATCCTCATCTGGCCCGACCCGATCCTGAAGCAGAAGGCGCTGCCCGTCGACAAGGTCGACGACGGCGTCCGGCGCCTGCTCGACGACATGTCGGAGACCATGTACGCCGCCGACGGCGTGGGGCTCGCCGCCCCCCAGATCGGCGTGCTGAAGCGCTGCATCGTCATCGACGCCTCGCCCCGGCAGGAGGGGCAGAAGCTCATCCACCTGGTGAACCCCCGCATCGTCCGGGCCGAGGGGGAGACCGTCTACACCGAGGGCTGCCTCTCCATCCCCGGCGAGGCCGAGGACGTGGACCGCTTCGCCAAGGTCTGGGTCCGGGCGCTCGACTACTCCGGCAAGGAGTTCGAGGTCGAGGCCGAGGAACTGCTCGCCATCGCGCTCCAGCACGAGAACGACCACCTCGAGGGCACCGTCTTCGTGGACCACCTCTCCAGCCTGAAGCGCGAGCTCATCCGCCGGCGCATGAAGAAGCTCAAGGCCGAGCACGCCTCCGAGACGCCGGCCGAGGTGAAGAAGGCCGCCCAGCACCAGTCCGCGCTGTAGAGCTGGGGCAGAGCCGCGCCACCACGCAGCCGGCGCAGTCCGGCTTGCGGGCGTGGCAGACCCGCCTCCCGTGCCAGACGAGCAGCTGGTGGGCCTGGCCCCAGCGCTCCCGCGGCAGGAGCGCCGAGAGGTCGTCCTCGACGCGGCCGGGGTCGGTCGCCGTCGAGAACCCGAGCCGGCGCGCGAGCCGCCCGACGTGGGTGTCCACCGGGAAGGCATGGCCGGCCCCGAGGTGGACGAGGACGACGCCGGCGGTCTTGCGCCACACGCCGGGAAGGGCCTCGAGGGCCTCCCGGGTGCGCGGCACCTGGCCCGCGTGCTCCTCCTGGATGGCCCGGGCCGCCGCCACGATGGCCTTCGCCTTGTTCCGGAAGAGCCCCAGGGTGCGGACGTGGGGCCAGAGATCCTCGGGCCGGGCGGCGGCATAGGCGGCGGCGTCCGGGAAGGCGGCGAAGAGGCCCGGGGTGGCCTGGTTCACGCGGACGTCGCGGGCCTGGGCCGAGAGGATCACCGCCACCAGCAGCTCGAGGTCGGTCCGGAAGTCGAGCTCGATGCGGGCCCCGGGCATGGCCGCCTCGAGCCGGTCGATCACCTTCCTGGCGCGGTCGCGCTCCGGCATGGCCGGCGATGCTAGCATCCGCGCCCCCCTGGAGGACCCATGAAGCCCATCGACCTGCGCTCCGACACCGTCACCCTGCCGTCCCCCGCCATGCGCGAGGCCATGTCCCGCGCCCCGCTGGGCGACGACGTCTACGGGGAGGACCCCACCGTGAACCAGCTCCAGGAGATCTGCGCCGACCTGTTCGGCAAGGAGGCCGCCCTCTTCGTGGCGAGCGGCACCATGGCGAACCAGGTGGCGCTGGGCGTCCTCACCCGGCCCGGCGACGAGGTGATCTGCGACCAGGGAGCACACCCGGTGAACTTCGAGGGAGGCGCCATGCCGGCCCTGTGGGGGATCCAGCCCCGCACCCTGCGCGGGGACCGCGGCCTGCTCGACCCGGTGGAGGTCGAGGCCGCCATCCGCCCCGAGAACGAGCACTTCCCGCGCAGCCGGGTGGTGGAGATCGAGAACACCCACAACCGTGGGGGCGGCTCGGTCTACCCGCTCGCGCGGGTGCAGGCCATCGCCGAGGTGGCCCGGCGGCGGGGGCTCGACCTCTACCTCGATGGGGCGCGGCTCATGAACGCGGTGGTGGCCTCCGGGGTCCCGGCCCGCGACTTCGCCGAGGGCGCCACGCTGGTCTCGCTCTGCTTCTCGAAGGGGCTGGGGGCCCCGGTGGGATCCATCCTGGCCGGCGACCGGGACCGGATCCGGGACGCGCGGCGCCTGCGCAAGCGGCTCGGCGGGGCCATGCGGCAGGCCGGCGTGCTCGCCGCGGCGGCCCTGTACGCGCTCGAGAACAACGTGGCCCGCCTCGCCGAGGACCACGAGAACGCCCGGATGCTCTCCGGTGCGCTCGCGGCGCTCCCGGGGGTGGACGTTCCCCACCCGGTGGAGACCAACCTGGTCTTCGCCGCCTTCCGGGGACGGAGCGCCGTGGACCTGGTGGCGCGGCTCCGCGAGGCCGGCGTGCTCGCGAACCCGGAGGGCTCGCGGCCGGACCTGGTGCGCTTCGTGACGCATCTCGACGTCTCGCGGGACGAGGTCCTGGAGGCTGCCCGGCGGGTGGCGGAGACCGTCGCGGCCTGACCGTGTCCGTTGCCACACCCCATCGGGTACCTTAAGAGATCGCCCAGGGGATCTCGCCTCGACTTCCCCGTCCCTGCGTGCAAGCCTGAATCGCAGTCCAGCCTCCAGGAGGATCGCGCCCCCCCGATGCAGATCAACCTGCGCAAGGCCATGTTCGTGCTGCCGAACCTCTTCACGGTCAGCTCGATCTTCCTCGGCTTCTACTCGATGACGCTGGCTTCCGGCGACGCCACGCCGGAGCAGCTCTACCGGGCCGCGCTGGCCATCTTCTTCGCCATCTTCTTCGACATGTTCGACGGCCGGGTGGCCCGGATGACGCGCACCCAGTCCGACTTCGGGGTCCAGCTCGACAGCCTCGCCGACGTGATCTCGTTCGGCGCGGCCCCCGCGCTGCTCGTCTACAAGTGGGCGCTCGCCCCCTTGGGGTTCCTGGGGCTCTTCCTCTCCTTCTGCTTCGCGGCCTGCGGGGCGCTGCGGCTCGCCCGCTTCAACGTGCTGGCCGCCCGGGGGGACAAGGCGTCCCACCGCTTCTTCACGGGCCTGCCCATCCCGCTGGCCGCCGGGGCGCTGGTCTCGGTGGTCATCGCCCACTACCGCCACTACCAGGGCCCCACCGAGCCCACGGCCCAGGTCCCCATCGCGGTCCTCGTGGCCCTCCTCTCCTTCCTCATGGTCTCGACGGTCCGCTACCGGACCTTCAAGGACACCCACCTCTCCGCGAGGAGCGTCGCCACCTTCCTCTTCGTGCTCGCCGCCGCGGTGGTCATCGGCCTCGTCACGCGGGCCTCGTTCGTCCTGCTCGCCTTCGCGGGCGCCTACATCCTCATGGGGCTCGTCGAGTCGATCTTCTTCCGGCACAGCGTGGAGAAGTCGGCGCTGCCCGCCTCGGTGCAGCGCGAGATCGAGTCGGACGAGGCCCTCGAGCCGGACGACGACGACCTCGAGGCCAAGGACGAGGGAGACGAGTACATCTAGCTGTGGCCTCCCTGTCCATGAAGAAGGGCCGGCCCGACGGCCCTCCGTCCCTCTGGGTGATCCTCGCCGCCTGGGGGCCGTGCGGGTGGTCGCCGATCGCTCCCGGGACGGTGGGGACCCTGGGCGCCATCCCGCTCTTCTGGGCGCTGCGGCAGCTGCCGCTCTGGGCCTACCTGGCGGCCACGGTGGCCCTCTTCCTCGTGGCCGTCCCGGCCGCCACCCGGGCCGGCAGGTACTGGAAGGTGGCCGACGCCTCCCCCATCGTCATCGACGAGGTGGTGGGGTACCTCGTCGCCATGGCCTTCTTCCCCTGGACCTGGGGAACGGCCATCGCCGGCTTCGTCCTCTTCCGG